>JAGDCE010000365.1 GCA_017958705.1 Clostridia bacterium | reverse complement strand
TTCATATTTGCCGTCGATCAGACGGCCGGTCAGCGTGTACGAGATTGTGAAGCGGTATACGCCGTCGTCGGCGGTACCGAGAAACGCGTTAAGCTCGTCGACGGAAGCGGACACGAGCGCGTCGCTGCCGTACAGACTCACGCTTACGCTCGCGCGGCCTTCGCGGTCTTCATAGTTGATGCCGACTCTGTTTCCGTGAAGCAGCGGGACGTGATCATCCGTGCCGAAGCCGTCTCCGGATAGCCACTCTCCCGATTTGTCGTCATACTGCTCCGTCCACATCAGATACACGTCTGGATATACCGTCACACCGCCGCACGTCACGCTCAGATGCCCCGGCGGCGCGCATTCATCGCCCGGATCCGTCGCGTCCGGATCGGTTTCCGTGTCCGTGATCATGACCGATCCCTCGCCCGTTCCGTCGGGGTCCGTCTGCTCGCCGACGTCCGTGACGTCGGGCGTACCTGTGAACAGGGAAGCGACGGCTTCTCTTACCGGCTTGATCGCGATCAGCGCGCCGAGAACTATAACGACCGCCGCGGCGACCGCCAACCCCTTGTAAAGCGGAGTCGACTTTATCTTATCAAGCAGCGACGGTTTATCTTCAAACAACTTTTTTATCGCCGCCGTATGCTTTTCGGAGCTTACCCATTCGTAATCGGGCATGGTCGAGAAAAACTCTCTTTCGCTCGCTTCGAGCACAACGTCTCTCAATGTGAATTTATAACTCATATCCCGCCTCCGTCAACGCGTCCGCGAGCATCTTTCTCGCTCTGCTTATCTGCACCTTGACCGTTTTATGATCTCTGCCGAGTATCTTTGCCGCTTCTTTCGCCGAATAGCCCATTACGACGGTCATGTAAAGCGGCGCGCGGTATCTGTCGTCCATCGCAGACATGATCTTCACCGCGTACTCGTATACTTCGCGTTTCTCCGTCAGAAATTCGACGTCGCAGCCGTCGGCGATCCCGGCCATCTCATCGACCGGTTCGCTGTCTTTGCGCTTGCGCAGTATGTTTATCGCCTCGTTTTTCACAACGGTGAGCAGATATCCGCGCATTGCCTCCTCGTCGTCGATATTTATCCGTCCGACGTTTTTCACAACGGATACGAATGCGTTCTGAACGGCGTCTTCCGCGTCGCTTGCGTTTCCCGTCACGGCTTTTGCCGCGGCAAACAGTCTTCTGCTGTGTTTTTCGTACAGCTTCGAAATGCGCTGTTTGTCGTCAACGCTCATCGTGTCGGGCAAAAATAAAAGCATGTCGCAGGCCTCCTTCATAGACTTCATAATATAAAACGGTTCGGGCGGGGAAAAGGTAACAGGAATGATTGTAAATAAATTGTAAATGAGGCTTTCTGCCGTTTAAAACACCGGCTGAAACAGGTTTATCCTGTTTCAGCCGGTATCCTCGACAGTCTGCCGAGCCGCCGCGTCATCTGTGTCTTTCTATCTGATGATTGACGTCGGAGACGAGCTGGTCGACCGCCTGCGACGGCTTCGCCTGGTATACGAGCACGTCGCCGTTGTTGAGCTGCAGTGTGAAGTTCTGATATGCGACCTTCACTTTTCCGTAGACCGTCTCACCGTCAGGCGCTGAAGCGCTTTTGATATCGGCATACGGGATCTCGCGGCTGTTGTCGACCGTTTCGTCGCATATCAGCGAGATCTGCCGGCTTGCGACGACAAGTGTGTCAGCCGTGAAGCAGACGCGGTTTTTTACGTAAACGTCGGTCCTGTATCGTCCTGATCTGTCGCGGCGGAGCATCGAACCCTCAAAATATTTATAGCCCTCGAATTCCGCCGGAGTGATATAATTGAGCTGTCTTTCATAGAGATCGAACTTTTCATCCGTCTCCTCGTCAAAAAGCTTGAACGCTTCAGTTACCTGTTCGTCGATCTTTTTGTCGGTAGATCTGCTTCCGACCGTCACCGCGAAGACGATACCGCCGAGTACCATAGAAATCACGGAGAAGATATTCATAATGTAGCGGTTGTCCATGCTCCGAAAAGGACCGAACCACAGGAACAGTCCGAGTACGAGAAGTCCGGCGCTGCCGTAAAGCAGAATCTTTTTGTTTTCAAAATACTTGATATTCTTTTTGTAATCCATGGCATACCTCCGTAATTGAAATATATCATATATACTTCTGTATGTCAAGATTTATAATCAAATATTCCGTAAAAAAAAACGGCATTACGCCGCTTTTTGTTCAGTTGTTGTCGGAACGCATTTTCGCGTGAAACGCGGCGATCGCGATCGCAAGCGTTACCGCGGCGCTTCCCGCGATGACTGCAAGCGGAATAAAGAAGGACGACGCCGTGATATCGAGCGCTACGGCGGCTCTGACCGCTTTTGTGCAGTAATAGAACGGAAGCACGCGGCAGGCCGTGAGGAGCACTCCGCCCGCCGAATCTGCGTCAAACCAGATGCAGCCTAAAAACGAGCCGACGGAGATCAGTATCGAGCAGAACGCCGGCGCCGCGTGATCGGACAGAAGCGTTCCCGCGATGAATCCGAGCGCTGTGAAGAAAACTCCGGTAAGAGCCGACACGGCGACGGATAATAACATACCGCCTATCGGGAGGCTGTATCCGGTGATCGCGGCGATAACGTACGACGCACAGAACGATACGAGCGTCTGCATCACACAGGTGAGCGTCATCGGCAGTATATATCCCGCAGTGAAATCAAAAGGTTTCATCGGCGTGGCGAACAGCCTTATCAGAAACGCGCTTCGCCTGTCGGAAGCCACGCGCAGAGAGACTGAAAGCATTATGAAGAACTGACCGAATATCACGATGCCGCCGTAAAGATTGTCGATACGGAACAGCGTCATGGACGATTCAGCCGGTATGCTCTCGTTGACGAGAGTCATTACCGCGAGCATAACTATCGGAAAACCGAGACAGAAAATGTAGCTGAGCGGATCGCGGAGCAGTTCCGTCATGTTTCTTTTTGCGAAGATCAAAGCTCTTTTCATAACGATCCCTCCGATATGTTGATGAATACCGGTTCAAGCCCTTTCAAGCCGGTTTGAGCCTCCAGTTCGGCCATCGTGCCGCAGGCGCGGAGCCTGCCGTCGATCATTATGCCGATGCGGTCCGAAAGTTCCTCGGCTTCCTCCATGTAGTGAGTCGTCAGGATGATCGTGACCTTACCTTTTAAGTCGTTTATGACTTTCCACAGACGGCGGCGCGCGATCACGTCGATCCCGAGCGTCGGCTCGTCAAGGAAAAGCACCTTAGGTCCGCCCGCCATCGCCATGGCGACGGAGAGCATGCGGCTCTGACCGCCGGAGAGTATTTTCGACGGGCTGTGAAGATATTCCGTCATACCGTATCTTTCGGCGGCTTCGTTTGCGTTGCGTTCAGCGGTCTTTTTGTCCGCGCCGTACAGTTCTTCCATGAAAACGAGATTTTCGAATACCGTCATGCGCGGGCTGACCGCAGTCGTCTGCGGCGATACGCCGACAAGACGCTTCACCGCGTCGGGCTCCTTCACGCAGTCGTGACCGTGTATCATAGCGTAGCCGCCGCTCGGCAGTATGAGCGACGAGAGCATCCGTATAGTCGTCGTTTTTCCGGCGCCGTTGACGCCGAGCAGGGAGAACAGAGTCCCCGGCTCTATCTGCAGATCGAGCGAATCGACCGCGACTTTACTGCCGAATTTTTTCGTAAGTCCCCGGCAGAGGACCGCGTATTCTTCATTCAACATCGTCTTTACCCATCTTTACCATAGCGATACCCTTGTTCTCGTCGCCGAGCACGAGAATCAGATCGCCCGGTTCAATCCCGAAAGTTTTTCTGCATTGTACCGGCAGAGTTATCTGCCCTTTGTCGTTCACGCGCGCGATCCCGAAAACGTGTTTTCCGTCTCCCGCGCCGTCTTCGTCGTCGTAACTGCAGATCAGCGCGTCGACCGTCGTGCCGAACGTCCTCGCGAGCGCGACGCAGCTGTGCAGATCCGGAACGCTGTCGCCGCATTCCCATTTTGCTATTGCCTGACGCGATACGCCGATGCGTTCCGCAAGCTGTTCCTGCGTCATTCCCGAGCGTTTGCGCAGGCTTTTTATCTTGTTAAGGTTGATATCCATGTCTTTCACCTCGCCTGATAAATTATATCACTCGGACACAGGTTTGTCAATATATACAAAATGACAATAATGTGAGCTTCGGTGGCAAAATAAGAAAAAATCCCCGGTTGACAAACGTGCGGTGCGGTGATATAATAAAAGAAAAAAAAACGGTGATTAAAATGAAGAAGATCATTTGCGTCATCCTTCCGCTGCTTCTTTTGCTGCAGCTGTTTTCGTGCGGCGAAACGGTGGAAACGGATACCGTAACAGAAACAGTAACGGAGGCGGCGACAGAAATGGATGATGAAAAAAACGAAATCAAGATCGGTCTGCTGTCCCCGCAGGAAGGCGCTGTCGTTTCGCTTCTGACCGAGGAGATGACGGGATGGCTCGCCGACCCGACGGTCAAGGCGCTGACGGCGCTGAGCGATTACACGGAAAAATGCGAGCCCGTTCCGGTGACGTTTTCCTGGAGTTGCGATCGTGCGGATTATTCACATCTGCTCGTATCGGAAAAACAGGATATGTCGGATCCGCGGATCTTCCTTTGCCTCGGCGACACGCTGCAGGTTGAGGACCTTTATCCGGGAACGCAATACTTCTGGCAGGTCGTCTGCTCGTGCGGCGGTGAAAGCGTAAGATCCGATGTCGGCACCTTCACTACGCTTCAGACGCCGAGGACCGTATATATACCCGGCGTTTCGAACGTCCGCGACCTCGGCGGTAAGACGACGGTCGACGGGCGGCGCGTCAAATACGGTATGATCTACCGCGGCGCCGACTTTACGCAGATAACCGACGAAGGGATCAAAAAAGCCGTCGATATACTCGGCATAAAGACCGAGCTCGACCTGCGCGAGAGAAATCCCGGAGGTCACTCGCCTCTCGGAGAGAGTGTTAAATACATAAGCGTCAGGGCGCCGTATTACAGCGGCGTGAATTCGGCGGAATACAAAGAAGATCTGATCAACGAAATCAGAGCGCTGACCGATCCCGATAATTATCCGATCTATATCCATTGCTCGCTCGGCCGCGACAGAACGGGAACGCTCGCGTTCATCGTGCTGTCTCTGCTCGACGTGAGCGAGGAGGATATATACCTCGATTACGAGCTGTCGTTCTTCTCGGATATGGGCGGTTACATTGATACGACGCCGCCGAGAACGATGATAAGTCAGCTCGATACACTCAAAAGCCTTCTGGCGCCGGGCAAAAGCGGCACTGAGACGATGTATAACCGCGTGAGCAAGAGCCTTAAGAAACTCGGAATAACCGACGAAGAGATCGAAGCGATCCGCTCCATTCTGCTTGAGGGGTGAACGACGTGAAGAGAAGAGTATTGTGTTATCTGCTGTGCGCCGCGCTGATCTCGGCGCTGTTCACGCTGTCCCCCGCGGCGGGCTTGTCCGAGGCTGAGATCGCGGAATTCCACTGCACAGAGAACCGCGACACAAAAACGTCGGCTTACTGGTTCAGCTCGCGCGTTATCTATGACGGCGAAAAAGCCGCGTCGGAAGGTGTTCCGGAAGGGTACGAAGGCCTTGTTATGAAGCTTGTCGGCGACTCAGCCGCCGGCTTCACGGTCGATTTTTCGGATCTGTGTATCCCGGTGTCATCGGTCAAAGCGCTTCATATGCGCGTTTATTACACAGATAAGCAGCGCGAGGTCCGCGTCACGATCGACGCCGGCACGTCGTGGGTGCTTCGCCACGAGGCGAAAAAGCCGGGCGTATGGGAGGATGTGGTCATATCCGACGCTGCGTCGCTTAAACTTCTGGCAAACGAAGACGGCAGACTCGGGGTGTTCGGATTCGGATTCAGAAACTATGATGGGACGCGCAATTCCACCGTGTACGTGGATGAGATACGCGCGGAGCTGATCGCCCCCGATTCCGATCCGCCCGTGATCAGATACGACGGACCCGATCACGTGATCACAACCGAAGGCAAGATGTTCACACTGCCCGTCGCCGCGCACGACGAATACGAAAAAGTCGACTTCCCGGTCAGTTACGTATGGGATAAACCCGCGACGGACGAAGACGGAAAACTTGTCAAAGGAGAATACACGCTGACGCTGCGCGCGAGCGACAGCTTCGGCAACGCCGCGGAAAAGGTACTGACGGTTACGGTCGGAGACCGTGACACCTAAGCTCCGGTCATCAGATTCACGCCGACCGTGATCGACACGGTCGCCGGGGCGTACAACGCGCTGAGATTCGAGGCGACGGACAACTGCGACGACGTAACGGTCATACAGAACTGGTCCGAAGGCGCGCTAGACCGGCAGATGAGGCTTACGGAAGGCACGCACACGCTGACGCTCACCGCATCGGATCTTAGCGGAAACAGTACGGAAATGACGATAACGGTCAACGCCGCAAAAACGCTGGAATGAAAAAAAGCCGCTTCACAGCGGCTTTTCTTTTTTGTCCGTACCGTACAGGTATTCGACCTGCGCCGGCGTGAGATGCTTATATTTTCCGGGTTTCAGATCGCCTATCGCTATATCGCCGATCGCGACGCGCGTCAGCCGCGAAACGGTAAGTCCCGCCTGCTCGCACATTTTTCTGATCTGTCTGTTCCTGCCCTCGTAAAGACGGAAGCGCAGGATCGTGTTGACCTCGCTTTCGCCGATGATCTCAACGTTCACCGGCTTTATTTTATATCCGTCTATCTCGAGCGGGGAACGGAGGATGCGCATCTGCTCGTCAGTCACCGCGCCGCGCACCCGGACATTATAAATCTTCGGTATCTCGTGGCTCGGGTGCATGAGCCTGTTCGCGAGCTCGCCGTCGTTCGTCAGTATCAGAAGGCCTTCGGAGTCGCGGTCGAGTCTGCCGACGGGATATACGCGCTCACCGAGGTCGGTCACGAGATCCGCGGTGCATTTTCTCCCGCTCTCGTCGCTGTTTGTCGTGACGTATCCGCGCGGCTTGTTCAGCATTATATATATTTTTTTCCTGTTATAAGCGCGG
>JAGDCE010000038.1 GCA_017958705.1 Clostridia bacterium | reverse complement strand
ATTGCCGAGATACACCTGCACTTTTTCGTAAATGACCGGGTGACCGCACTCAAATCTGATCTTATAGACGTCGGCGTTCTCGTGCTCGAGCACGTCGGGATAGAACATATAGACCCCGTCGACGAGCCTGCCGGCCTTGCTGCTGAAATGGGTCGAGAAGCTGCCGTCCGCTCCTCTGTCGACGTCGATCACGATCAGGTATTCAAACGTGCCCGATCTCTTTGCGGCGACGATCACCGGATCGAAGCCCTTCTGATATTCGAGCAGGATCTTCCTGTCGCCCGTCGTTGAGACGAGCCCTTCGTAGCTTTCGATCAGACAGTCTCCGTGATCGGACGCCGCGTAGATGCCCCGGACGATCCGGCTCACGGAGGCGTTCGTATCGTCCGCGTAACCGAGTGCGAGTCTGTCCTTTCCCGCTTCGTTCATCAGGACGATACCGTCGGAGCCGAGGAGCGTGTATTTGATCGCCGCGAGCAGGTCGGAATAATCCTTATCGCCGGCGTAAAGCGGCGTGACGGGATATGCGTCGAGACGCACCGGATCGGCCTCGGCGCCGGACGGTACGGTGCTGCTGTCTTCTCCGCCGTGCCGAGGCGTCTCGCGAATGCGCCGCGCGACGGCGAAAACGACCGCGCCGACGGCCGCGGCCGCCGCGATGACCGCTATAACGGTCAGGACCCGGCGCTTGCTCTTCGGATCATTCGGCTTTTTATTCTTCGCCTTCTTCGCCTTTTTCGGCTTCTTCGACTCTTCCGCCGCGGCGATCACTTTTGCGACCTGCGCGTGCACCTGTCCGCGTACCGCGGCGGACGGAAGTACGTTATTCAGATCGAGTATGTACCTTACTTTATTCATAACGTTTCTCCTTCGTCATTTCCCCGCCGCCCTCGCCGCGTCTTCTTCGCTCATGTCCTCGTAATAAATCATGTGAAGACGGGCGCGCTCGGCCTTCGGCTGTGCGATCAGCGTGTAAAAATCATCGCTCTTTTTTCCGTATTTTTCAGTCAGCTCCTCCGCCGTCATCGGCGGGATCCGGCATTTTTTCGCGTGTTTGCAGATGAGAGCGAAAAACGACGTTTTCTCATTCTTACCGCCCCAGCCGCCTTTGACGGTCATCTCCTCCACCGCGTCCTCCATGACAGATACGGCTCCCTCCTCGGAGAGAGTGAGGATAAACGCCAGCTTGTACGCGTCCTCCGTGTATCTGTCAAGCGACGCGGATATCTGTTCTTTATTCATTATCTCGCCTTTACTCATGGTAAACGCCCCCTATTGTTATATATGCGTACCGTTTTTGCGCGTTGTCGGATACGCTGACGACGGTGCCGGCGTCGCTTACAAGATACGTGTCGCCGTAATCGTCGCGGTAAAGGTATCCGTAATAGGTGAACAGTCCGTACCCGGTATCGGACGATAAGAGCACTTCGACCGTCGCCGTATCCGGTACGTCGTTCGAGACGAACGCGACCGCCGCGTCGAGAGTTTCCGAAAACAGAAGCTGTTTCATCTCGCCGGCGTACATGCCGTCAAACAGATCGGACGTATAGTATCCGGTCAGATCCGTCTCCATCGGCAGCCCGCGGAAGATCTGCAGCACCTGCCCCTGCCGGTCCGTCATCACGCTGAAGCCGAACGCCGGGCAGAGATTGCAGTGCGTTACGTTATCGCCGATCACACCGTTTAGGTATCCGTCGCACGACACGGTGAATTTCCCGGCTCTGACGTACCCGGTGACGTTTCTTATATTATAATCCGTGCCGTAATGCCGTATCAGCTCTCCGCCGTCGGAGGATATGAGCGACGCGGGGAGGTATTGCACGCGAAAGAGCACGGAATCCGGGTAAGGCGCCGGGATATTCACCGACAT
>JAGDCE010000364.1 GCA_017958705.1 Clostridia bacterium | reverse complement strand
GTACCGGCTGCTGCGGCTGCTGCCATACGGGCTGAGGCGGTATCACAGGCTGAGCCGGCGCTTCGGGTTGGGGGACCTGCGTGAACTGCTGTACGTTCTCCTGCACCTGCTCCGTTGCCTGCTGTACGTTTTCCTGCACCTGTTCCGTCGCCTGCTGCACGTTTTCCTGCGCCGCATCGGTCGCCTGCTGTACGTTATCCTGTACCGCGGCACCGATCGCCGCCGCGCCAGCGGCGACCGCACCGACTGCCGCGCCGACCGTTTCCGTCGCCTGCGTCGTCTGTTCGTTGACCTCGTTCTTTACTTCTTCTGCCGCTGTATTAACGGCGGCTTCGACCTTCTCTTCCGGCTTTACGAGTTTCTGACCGCATTCCGAGCAGAAGGCTTTTCCTTCTTCGGAAAATGTTCCGCAATTAGGACATACTGGCATATTTGTATTCATCCTTTCTGTTTAGTAATAATATTATACAACCGCGAAGCGGGTTTGTCAATGTTTTTTTATAAAAATACTTCCGGAGAGAGATATGAAAACGGTTTCACCGGTATGTTTCTCAGTATCAGAAACGCTATGATCACGCCGCAGCAGATCCACGCGCCGCGGTCGGTTATCCGCACGCGCTTCATCACTTCCCTGCCGGCGATGACCGAAACGTAGCCTTTGATAAGATAAAGCAGGGCGAGAGGGATCGAGAGCGTGAACAGCAGATTGTACTGCAGCGCGTCGCCGATCCGAAACTCCAAAAGCGCCCTCAGCGCGCGTCCGGCGCCGCAGCCGGGACAGTAAATGCCTGTCATAGCGTGGAATAAACACGGCGGCGAGCCGTATTTTATGAAAACGAAGATACCCGCGGCGATCAGGACCGGCACGGATATCCCCACGGCGATCCTCACCGCGACGGGCAGTTTTTTCATCTGTTTATGCCGACGACGAGCAGCGTGCGTCCGTCGTTGAACCTCGTTTTAGTGTTTTCCGCGCCGAATATCCCGGCGAGGACCTTTTTGGTGCCTATGGCGGCGGAGGCGATCAGACAGCAGCCGGCCTCGTCGGTCGTGCCGGTCTTCATGCCCGTGGCGTTCTCGTAAAAGTACTTGCTGTCCGGATCGAGCAGCAGATTTGTGTTCGTCCAGGTGTTCTTGTGGCCGCTCGCATAACGGACGTCGTCCTTGAACATCCCGGCGTATTTCATTATAAGCGGCTCGGACATCGCGGCGCGAGCTATCGTCATTATGTCTATCAGCGTCGTGTAGTGGTCGTCGTCGTGATATCCGTCGGGGCAGGTGAAATTCGTGTCGCGCAGACCGAGGACCTCTTTTCCGTATCTGTTCATCTCATCCATGAACACGGATACGGCCGCGGTACCCGTCAGCGTCTCGTCGCCGGCGATCTTTCTGCCGACGCCAGCCGCGACGACGTAAGCCGCGTCGCCGCCGGACGGGAGCATCATGCCCTCGATCAGCATATCGAGCGAAAGCTCGTGGTTCTTTTTGACGTATGCGACGGAGGAGTCCTTCGCGACGAGCGACAGCTCGTCCCCGGGCTTGAAGACCTCGTCGGTCGGACAGTTCTTTATCGCGACTATCGCGGTCAGAAGCTTCGTCGTGCTCGCCGGGTAGATCCGCGCCTCGGGATCGCCGGTTATGTAAAGTATCTCGTTCGTGTTGGCGTCTATAAGTATCGCGTAAGGCGAGCTTACGCTGACGTTGATTTTGTTCCCGTCATATCCGAACATCCCGTAAGGCGACGGCGCGGGCGGCTCCGTTTCGGATTCCGTGACAGGCTCCGTCTCCGTCCGGGGAGCCGTCGTCACCGGGTCCGTCTCCGGCTCGGTATCCGTCTGCCGTACGGTCGCCGCTTCCGTGTCGGTAACGGCGGGCGTTGTGAACGTATCGTCGTCATTGTTGCACGACGTAAGCGTCAGAGCGCATACGGATATGAATATAAGCAGGATACAAACGGTTTTTTTCATTTCGGCCTCCGGTGTCTTATTCCAATTTCTAATAATACCGTTTTTACAGCGTCATTTAAACAGAAAATTGTAAATATTTATCGCAGGGTCAAAGCCGCTCTGATCTTCACGGCGAGGACCGTCACGTCGTCGGCGCCGCCGTAAGCCCGCGCGGCGTCCTCGAGCACCGCCTCGCAGACCTGCTCGGGCGACGCTCCGTCAAGCTCCGCGAGGATCGCGCCCGGACGCGCGCTGTGATCCGTCTGATCCGCGGCTCCGTCGCTCGTCATAAGGATGAGATCCCCGTCGCGCAGCCTGAGCTCTATCCGCTCCGCCGAGAGGTTCTCCATTATCCCGACGGGCGGCGTGCGCGAGGCTATGCGGTATACCTTGCCGTCGCGCAGGATGAACGACGGACAGGCGCCGCATTTGTAAAACGACGCGCTGCCGTCGAGCAGGTCGAATTCGAGCACGTCGACCGTTGAAAAACATTCGGTACGGCGCTGGCGCATGAGCCCGTTCAGCGCGTCGAGCGCGTCGGGACGGACGCGCCGGCGTACAGCAGCCGCCCGAGCACGACCCCGGCGAGCCGCGATGAGGATGCGGCGTCAGCGCCGCTGCCCATGCCGTCACAGACGGTGAAATAACGCTTCTCCCCGCAGCTGACCGAGAACGAAGCGTCGCCGTTGACCTTCTCGCGCAGCTTCGCGGCGTCGGCCGTCGCGTGCTCTGTGTCGAATTCCGGCGCCCTTTCCGCGGTGAACACGGCGTGATCGCCGCAAAATTCGACCCGCGGCTCGCACAGCTTCATGGAAAGGGCTTTTTCGGCGTCGCGGCAGAGCTCGACTCTGCGCAGATTTATGCGCGCCGCGTCGGCTCCCGCCGCGGTGACGTATTTCATCCTGCCGCCGCAGACGGAGACGTCGTCGTGAAAGAGCTCGCGGAACGCGGGGAGGGAGCGAAGGCGTGCGGCGGACTGCTCGTCCTTTCCGTATTTTTCATCAAATGATCCGGCAAACGCGGAAACGAGCCGCGAGGAGATCGCGGCGTTATACGACGCGGCGCCCGCCCTGTCGCGCTCCGAAAGATGCTTTTCGTATCCGGCGCGCGTTATGTTGAGCTTTGCCGCCGCCGCTTCGCCGTATGGACAGCCGGAAGGATCGAGCGACGGCAGACTGTCCGGCCCGACCTGCCTGCCGGAGCAGAGCACACGCGCGGCGCCGCGAAGAGCGCGCGGATCAGGCGCGCCTTTGCCGGGATAACAGGTGAAACGTTTCTCGCACACGCCGCAGAACGACGACATCACGCCGTCGCAAATGCGCAGGGCTTCGCTTTCCGTAAGCCGTTTCTCGGAGGCGGAGACTTCCGACATGGCGGACGCTATGCCGGAGAACGCGGCTGAAAGCCGCGTCAGATCCTCGCGCTGCCGCCTCGCCGCCGCCTCAGCGGAGTTGACCGCGGCGAGGCTGTGCGCGCCGGAGCGCAGGGCGCGCTTTGCCGGCGCGCGTATCAGGCCGAAATACTCGGCCGGCAGCACGAGGCAGGCGGCGACCGCCGCCTCCGGCATATTCGACGTCAGCACGGAGAAGCCGCCCGTCTGTAGTCCGCAGAAAAGACCGGCTATAAGCGAAAAAAGCACCCCGATATAAGCCGAAAGCGGACTGAGCAGACCGCAGAGGAATCCCGTTACGCCGAACATCGGACACAGCGAAAGATCGGCCGCCGCGCCGCATAAAAACCCGGCGACCACGCCGTACAGCGCTCCCTTCCTGCGAGCGGCGGCAAGCGTCAGCGCGAACGCGCAGACAAGAGACAGAGAGATCCCGGCGACGGTGACGCCGGCAAGCGACAGCACCGACGAGAAGATGATCGCCGCGATCCCGGCGTCGCGCGAAGGTGACTCGCGCCGCTCGCGGTCGAGAAAGCCCGAGTAGGCGTACGTCGCGCCCGCCGCGCAGAGCAGATAGAAAACCGCGGCGAGCAGGTCGTAATATCTGAACCCGCCGTAAATTATCCTGATGAGCGAAACCGTGAAACCGCCGGCGACGGACGCGGAG
>JAGDCE010000363.1 GCA_017958705.1 Clostridia bacterium | reverse complement strand
GAATATCTGAAAGAGCAGAAGCCGGAAGTGAAGATTGTCGCGGTAGAGCCCGCGACATCGCCGGTGCTCTCAGAAGGCAAAGCCGGCCCGCATAAGATACAGGGCATCGGAGCGGGATTCGTTCCCGACGTGCTCAACACCAAGGTTTACGATGAAATCCTGCCGGTAGCGAACGAGGACGCTTTCGCCTTGTCCAAGCTGTTGGCGAAGAAAGAAGGCATTTCGGTCGGCATTTCGTCCGGCGCGGCGCTTTTCGCTGCAGTACAGCTCGCAAAACGCCCCGAAAACAAAGGGAAAACGATCGTAGCGCTTCTGCCCGACAGCGGCGACAGATACTATTCCACCCCGCTTTTCACCGAATAAACGGCGCGAAAAAACGGCTCTGACGTTCGTCAGAGCCGTTTTTCATATTATTTTACAGTGTATTTGACCGTCGGTTTTTCAGAGCATTCCACGGTCACGCTGACGCTTTTTCCGCCGCCGACCGGGACGTCCTCAATGCTTATCGTGCTGCCGTAAAGCTCTTCCGGTACGTTCGGCGAAACTGTCAGGGTATCATTCCACGCGCAGTAGTCGATACCGAAGATATCCTCGATTATAAGCTCTATATATTCGGCCGCCGTCCAGCCGTAGCGACGCACGCCCTGGCCCGCGCCGGTCGAGGGGTTGACGAACTCGGCGTAATTGCCGTTGAACGTCATGACCGTCTGATACGCGATATGCGCGGCTTCTTTGCAGTATCCCGATTCGCGCAGACCTTTGCAGATGATCTCATTGCGGAACGTCCAGATATTGCCGCTCCAGCTCGTCCAGCCTTTGTAATCACCCGTCGTTTCGCAGAACTCGGCGCTGTCGAACGGCGCCGTCGTTATGCCGTATCTTTTGTGATATCCGTATTTCGAGTTGTCTTTGAGCACATCGAGCAGCCGCGGCGCGCGGTCGCGCGGGACGATCCCGCGCCTGAAAACGTCAAACGTCGAGTTGTACGGCCGTTCCGTCATCAGACTGTCGGTTATGACGTTCCGCGTGTAATAGCAGCCGCTTTCCTTATCGTACAGCCATCTGTTGATCCTTTCACGCAGATCGCGGTAGATCTGTAAGTATCTGTACTCGTCTTCCTCCCGGCAAAGATACCGCGTGAATTCTCTCAGAACGTCGGCTCCGGCGCAGACCTGGACGTTCAGGTCGACCTCTGCGTACGTCAGCTGCCGCGTGTAATCGGACGGGTCGGATTCCTCCATTATGCCGCAGACGAGCCCGGTGCGCGGATCGCGTTTGAGCGGGGAAAGCCACCAGTCAAGGTACCGCGCGAGCATGGAATAGATCGCCGACACGTATTCCTTGTCGTCTGTCATCCGGCAGATGCGGCGCGCGACGTCAAAGATCACGGGCACGGCGCTCAGCTGCTCGTCGAGATCTCCGACGCGGTCGTTGCCCCACAGCGGTATGCGTCCGTTTTCCTTCTGCACGAGCGTGAAATTATAAAGAGCCTTTTTGCAGTATTCAAGGTCGCGGCGGCAGTAACCGTTTAGCGTAAGCGAGCTGTCGCGCTCCCACCAGCAGTGACCGTACTGACCTCCGGGACCCATATACGGATAGACGAAACCGTGACTCGGCTCCTGCATACACTCTTCAAGTACCGTGAAAGCGTCGTCGAACTGATCCTGACTTATCCCGGGAAAGCGGAGTTTTATCATCTTATTTTCCCCCGAGCATCCATTCAAGCACGTACAGAATGTATTCGTCCCAGAACTCCCAGGTGTGGTTGCCATCGGATTCGCGGTACGTCACGTCGTATCCGTCTTTTTTCAGCTCCGCAACGAAATCCTGATTTTCGGAATATAACATATCCTGCCTGCCGCAGCCGATATATAACTTCGGTTTGACATCGCGGTCCATGCCTTTGCGCGCGAGATAAAACAGATCGTCTTCCGGCGGCACGTCTTCGTTACCGAAGATCGACGCGAGCGCGCCGCTCCTCTGTTCCGTGAAACCGCGCATATCCGTCACTGCGGAAAGTCCTGCCGCCATCGCGTATTTATCCGGCTCGCGCAGCGCCGCTTTCAGCGCGCCGTAGCCGCCCATCGAAAGACCGGCAATGTACGTATCCTCGCGCTTGTCGGACAGATGGAAGAATTCATGCACGCGGAACGGAAGCTCGCGCGTGATATAATCGTAATAGTTTCCGCCGTATTTCATGTCGCAGTAGAAGCTTCTGTGACCGTTCGGCATAATGACGGCGATGCCGTATCTCGCCGCGTAGCGTTCTATACTAGTGCGGCGCAGCCATATCGTTTCGTCGTCGGAAAGACCGTGGAGCAGATAAAGGACCTTATACTGTCCGCCGTCGCTTTTGTTCTCGATGCCGATCTGTCCTGCCGCGCTTTTCTGCGGTATCACCGCGAGAACGGAAGACTGCATCCCGAGTGCTTCGCTGAAAAAATACATTTTAAAAAGAGCCATAACAAACACCTCCTGAAATCATTATACATCTGTTTGCATCAAATGTCAAGCGTGTACTTGACAATCGCGTGTTTTTCGATTATAATCATCATAGTTTAAAGAAAGTCATACTTACAATGGACAAAAAGCTGTTTTATAAGAAATTGGCCGCGCTGACGCTGCCGATGGCGTTTCAAAGTCTGATGCTCGCGTCGGTCGCAGCGGCTGACGCGGTGATGCTCGGACGGTTCGATCAGGATCAGATGTCCGCGGTGTCGCTCGCGTCTCAGATACAGTTCATTGAGAACATGGTCATAACGTCCGTGACGGGCGCGGGAACGGTCCTCGGCGCGCAGTACTGGGGCAAGGGCGACAAAAAGACCGTCGTCGATCTGTTCGATATGATACTGCGGCTCAACGCCGTCGTGTCGCTGTTGTTTTTCGTCGGCTGCGTGTTCTTTCCGCGGTATCTAATGTATATGTTCGCTCACGATCCGACGCTTATGGATAACGGCATCCGGTATCTGCGGATAGCCGGATGGTCGTATCTTCTGACCGGCATATCACAGTGTTATCTCAGTATGATGAAGATAACGGGTCACGCCGGCAGGAGCGCCTGGGTCAGCTCCGGCGCCGTGGTGCTCAATATAGCGCTGAACGCCGTCTTCATTTTCGGACTGCTCGGCGCCCCGAAGATGGGTGTCGCAGGCGCCGCGCTGGCCACGCTGATCGCGCGTATCGTAGAGCTGTTCTGGGCGGTCGGCTCATCGTTCGGCAAAACGTATCTGCGACCGGATCTTAAGCGTATGTTTCATCGCGACAGGCTTCTGTCAGCCGACTTCCGCCGGTGCTGTCTGCCGATACTCGCGGCATCGCTGTTATGGGGCGTCGGTTTCACGTCGTATACCGCGGTCATGGGACATCTCGGCGGAGACGCCGCCGCGGCCAATTCCGTCGCCGCGGTCGTCCGCGATCTGATGTGCTGCATGTGCAACGGCATAGCCGCCGCGGGAGGGATCCTCGTCGGCAACAAGCTCGGTGAAGGCGATCTCGGGCTCGGCAGGGAATACGGCGATAAGCTTATGAAGATCTCTTACGTCGTCGGTATCGGCACGGCGCTGATTATCTGCGCGCTGACGCCGTTTGTGCTGAGGATCGCCGATCTGACGGATACGGCGCGCAAGTATCTGTTCGGCATGATGTTCATCATGGCGTTCTATATGATAGGGCGCTGCGTCAATACCATAATCATAAACGGCGTTTTCGCCGCCGGAGGCGACACGAAGTTCGATATGTACAGCCTTATCGCGACGATGTGGGGGCTTGCCGTGCCGCTTGCGATACTCGGCGCGTTCGTGTTCGGGTGGAGCATATACGTCGTTTACGCGTGCACGTGCCTTGACGAGGTTGGCAAGATACCGTGGGTGATGGTACATTTCAGAAAACATATCTGGGTGAAGGATCTGACAAGAGAGAGAAACGGGATTTGACGGAAAATCCGCTCAACAGGCACAGAATTCATTAAAAATAGTTGACATATTATAAATGCGGTGCTATACTTAAGACAACAATAAGTATAATACCGCTTTTCTGCTCCGAGTGGGGGTGATGCGTTTGCGGGAAAAGAAAAAACTTGATATGAGGTCGAAGATACTCATCGTGTGGCTCTGCCTGATTGCCGCGCTCGTACTGGCGATCGTCATAGTCGGATTACCGCACGGCGAAAAGAGCGAGACGATCAAAGAAGTGATGCTTGACAGCGTGCTTCACGAGACGAACAGAATATCGCTGTTCGGGCTGCAGGTCAATCCCGCACTCGTCTCGGCGTATATCGTGACAGGCGTTTTGCTTCTGTTCGCGCTGATCCTGCGGATATTCGTTATACCGCGCTTCAAGTACGTTCCGGGCAGGTTCCAGACGGCGGTCGAGGCGGTGACGGAATTCTTCACAGGTCTTGCTGACAAGAACAGTCCTCATAAGCCGGGATTCGTCGGCGCGTATATATTCAGCGTAGGTATCTACATCTTCTTCGGCACGCTGTTCGAGCTGTTCGGGATCCAGGCGGTCACGACGCACGGTACGAGCATATCGCTGCCGGCGCCGGTCGCCGATATAAACGGCGCGATAGCCGTCGGTTTTACGTCGTATATCGTAATCCTTTCGGCCGGCTTCATAGTCCGCGGCGTCAAAGGCGGGCTCGGAGTTTTAAAGGACTTCTCGCTGCCCGTATCGATGAGCTTCCGTCTGTTCGGCGCGCTGCTGAGCGGACTGCTCGTCACGGAGCTCGTGTATTATTATACCGCGCTCAGTTTCGTTCATCCCGTGATAGTCGGCGTGCTGTTCACGCTGCTTCACGCGCTTATCCAGACGTACGTTCTAACGACGCTCGTCTCGATCTTCTACGGCGAGGCTACCGAGCCGAAGCTGAAAAAAGAAAAAACGAAAAAAATCAAGAAGGGTGAAAACCAATGAAAAAAGTGATAATATTCCTGATGATAACCGTACTCGTCACCGCGGCGTTCTCCTGCATGTTAACCGCATCCGCGGCGGAAGCTCCTGCGGAGCAGGCTCAGGTCGAGCCGGCGGAGGAAAAGACCGATAACGTCACCGGTACGAAAGCCGTTGCGGCTGCGATCGTAGTCGGTATCGCTGCGGCGGCAGGCGCCGTCAGCATGACCGTCGCGATATCCGCAAGCGCCGGAGCGATGGCGCGTCAGCCCGAGGCGGCCGGAAGGATCAATTCCGCTATGATGCTCGGCCTCGTGTTCATCGAGACCGCGATCATCTACGCGCTGATCGTAGCCGTTCTGATCATATTCGTTCTTTGACTGATAACGCTTACGGAAAAGGAGGGGTGTTTGAATGAATACTCCGCTGAACATAGACGTGGTGCAGATCCTTCTGCATGTGCTCAATCTCGTCATACTCGTAGGCGGGCTGTCGCTCATACTTTATAAACCGATAGTCAGATTTCTGAAACAGCGCAGAGAGTATTACGACGGACTTGAGAAAAAGCACGCCGAATACGAAAAAGAATACGAAAAATTCGAGTCTGAAAAACAGCAGCTGCTCGCCGACGCCGAAGCGGAAGCCCAGCAGCGCCGCCAGCAGGCCGAGAGGCAGATAGCGGAAATGACGAAGCGTTACGCCGACGAGGCGAAAACCCGCGCGGACGCCGTTATCAGAGCCGCCGAGGATGAAGCCGAGGCGCGCAAGAGATCCATACTCGAGTCCGCGCAGACCGAGATCGGTGAACTCGTGCTGTCGGCTACTCAGAAGCTGCTTCAGGACGGCGCGAACGAAAAGACCGATTCCGCGCTGTACGACGAATTCATAAGAACGGCGAATACCGCCGATGGTAAAAAGAAGAAATGAGCGGGAAAGAGATCAGCACCGGATTCGATCCGGCGGCCGAGGATAAAGCGCTCAGAGTCGAGATAGACTGCATTACGCCGCCGAGCGCGGAACAGCTTTCCGGGATCCGCGATTTCATCAGGCGGAAGTACGGAAACGACGAAATCTCGTTCGTCGTCAAAAAGGATCCGTCCGTAAAAGGCGGCTTCAAGATATTCGTCGGAGACGACAACTATGACTGGAGTACGCTCGGAAGAATCAGACAGCTGCGTAAATCGTTCCAGTCTCTGCCGAAGGAAGACGATCACGACAATATCATCTCGCTTCTGCACGAGGATATTTCGTCGTTTACGCTCGACACCGGTTTTCAGCGCGTCGGACTAGT
>JAGDCE010000362.1 GCA_017958705.1 Clostridia bacterium | reverse complement strand
ATCTTATGCTGCTCAGCGACAGCATTATCGCCGGTTTCTTCATAGGCGAAGCGGGCGTCGCCGGGATCAACGCGATAACACCGGTGACCGCTATCGTCACCTTCTTCGGAGATTTGGTCTCTACAGGCGTCGGGATCGTTTTTGCGCGCGAGGTCGGAGCGATGAGAAAGCGCCGCGCCGATGAGATCTACGGGCAGGGGCTCATAATCAGCATCGGCATCGGACTGATCTCCGCGCTTTTTATCTTCGTTTTCAAAAACGCCTACTTCAGCCTGAGCGGCGTCGCGGGAGATACTCTTGAAAACGCGCTTCAGTACTACCGTTTTGTCCCGATCAACGCCTTTCTGACCATTGTTATCTTCTATCTTGAGCAGATGGTCTACAGCGACGGAGACGAGCTGATCAACAATATCTGTTACGGTTTCCAGATCGGCGGGAACATACTCTGCTCGATCATCCTGACAAAATACCTCGGAATGACGGGTATCATCCTGGGTTCTATCATAGGAAACACGCTCGGCATTCTCACCTGCGTCGTTCACTACTTCCGCAAGAAAAACACGCTGCACTTCGTCTGGCATCTGTCCTTTAAGGACTTCCTCCTGACGTCGAAGTACAGCATCGTGGATTCTTCCGTATACATCTGCTGGGGATTGATGGACTACGTGATGATAGGTTTCGTTTCGCGCAACTACGGCGATGCCGGATTGATCGCGCTCGCCGTTGTCGTCAGTCTGATAGAGTTCGGCGTTGTTATGGACGGCGTCGGAATGGCTATGCAGCCGCTGATCGGAACCTACTTCGGCGAAAAGAACCATAAACTGATCAAAAGGGTCATGAAATCGGGCATAAAAGCCGCAATCATAGAAGGCGCTGTTGCAACCGCGCTTATCATGATCTTTGCAAAGCAGTTCTGCGGTTTGTTCGGAGTGACCGAAGGCGCCGCGCTCGCTTCGTCGATAACAGCCATCCGTATCGTGTGCCTCGGGTTTATATTCTGCAGCACTGTGTCGCTCACGACTTCTTACTATATGCTGATCGACCGGATAGGCATGGCGACCTGCATCGCGTGCTTCCAGAACGGGCTTTTATACATTCTCCTTCCGGTCCTCGGCTCCGTCGTCTTCGGAATAAACGGCGTGTGGGCGGGTTTTGCAGTCGCTCCGGTCCTGACGCTTATCTGCGCGATGCTATTCGTGTATCTGCGATTCGGCAGGGACAACTTCCCGTTTTTGCTTAAAGAAATGGACTCTGAGATCATCGTTATAGACGATATCCTTTCTCCGGAAGCCGCCGCCTCCCTTTCCGAACAAGTCGCGGACAGCCTGCTTTCGCATCAATACCCGCAGGATACGGCAAATCGCGCGGCGCTTTTTACCGAGGAGATAGGGCTGACCGTTCTCGACGTCAACAAGCAGTCGAAAAAGCCTGTACAGGTCGAGCTTTCGCTTTTCTTTGAAGACGATCACGTTCTGATCATAGAGCGTGATTCGGGAAAACTGTTCGACCCGACCGACCCCGACGCGGAAATCAAGGGACTGAGCGGCTTCATACTAAGCGGCCTGATGGAAGCGCACGATGAAAAAGCGTATCTCGTTACCACGGGCTATAACCGGAATATAATCCGTTTCCGCCTTGACGGCGGCGAGGCGGAGGTACGCGGATGAATATTATTATTTATGATTTCGGGACAAGCAGCCTGAAGACCTGCCTGTTTAACGTCGACAACGGCGGGATCGCTCTCGAGGCGTCTTCAAACGCCTCATACGGTCTTTACGTTCTTGAAAACGGCGGCGCCGAGCAGGATACCGGGGAATGGTGGCAGGCGATCTGTAAAACGACGAAAGAGCTCTTTGACAAAACACGGGTCAAGCCCGAAGAGATTTCCGGTATTGCCTTCTGCGCGCAGATGCAGGGGGTCGTCCTCGTCGATGAAAACGGGAAAGCGCTGCGCCGGGCTATGAGCTATATGGACTGCCGGGGAGCAAAGGAATTCAACGACTGTATGGGGAAAGGGATCGTCAAGGTATCCGGATGCAGTCTCTATAAGCTTCTTCGTAATCTGCGCGTGAATTACGCCGGATCGACAAGCGTCAAAGATCCCGTATGGAAGTATAAGTGGGTAGAAAACACCGAGCCGGAGTTGTTCGCCAAGGTCGACAAATGGCTTGACGTAGGCGACTATCTCGTTTCGCGCTGTACCGGGAAGATTATAAGGACAGCGGATTCCGCCTTTGCGACGTTCCTCTACGATACCCGCAAGGGCAGGGAGGGCTGGAACAAAGGGCTTTTGAAGATGTATAAGGTCAAACCCGAACACCTTCCCCCCATAATAAACAGCACCGATCTCGCCGGCGGGTTGACCGAAGAGGCGGCGAAAGACCTCGGCCTGAAGGCGGGCACGCCTGTTTTCGGAGGAGGAGGCGACACGACCTTCGTCAACGTCGGCGCGGGGTGTACGACCCCGGGGGATACGCATATCTACGTCGGAACGTCGGGCTGGGTATCAACTTTTCTTGACTATCAGACGGTCGATATCAACGCCATGTTAACGGGCGTGCAGTCGGCAATTCCCGGTTATTTCAACTACTATGCCGAGCTTGAAACGGCGGGCAAGTGCTACGAATGGGTCAAAAACCACCTCGCTTTGGATGAGATCAACGTTTACCTTGAGAAAACCGAGGTCACGGACGATTTCGAAAGCAAGTTCACCAGTCTGTACGACTATATGTCAGCGGAAGCCGGTAAGGTGCCTCCCGGAGCAAACGGCGTTATATTCACCCCTTGGCT
>JAGDCE010000361.1 GCA_017958705.1 Clostridia bacterium | reverse complement strand
GTGTCGCCTATCCGGATATCTTTTGCTTTTATGAAATCAATATTGTGGAGCGTCGCGGCGCGTACCGTCGTACCTGCGAGCCTTATCGGCTCGAGCACGGCGAGCGGCGTCAGAACGCCCGTGCGCCCGACCTGGACGGTGATGTCCGTCAGCTTCGTCAGCTTGGCTTCCGGCGGGAATTTGTAGGCGACCGCCCATTTCGGTCTGCCGGAATTCTCGCCGATCCGCGGACGCAGCGACAGGTCGTTCACCTTGATCACCACGCCGTCTATATCGTACGGCAGCCCGGACCTTTTTTCGCCTATCGCGTTTATATGCTCCGTTACCTCGTCGGCCGTGCGCGCCTCTTTGATGAAAGGTATCACGCGGAAGCCGAGCCGGCTCATCGCCTCAAGCGAACCGGTGTGCGTGGTGAAGCCGATACCGTCCGCCTCCTGCACGTTGAATACGAATATGTCGAGTTTTCTTTTCGCCGTGATGCGGCTGTCGAGCTGGCGCAGAGAGCCCGCCGCGGCGTTCCGCGGATTCGCGAAAAGCGGCTCGCCCGTTATCTCTCTCTCCTCGTTCAGCTCCTCGAAGCTCTTTTTCGGCATATAAACTTCGCCGCGCACCTCGAGCAGAGGCACGTTTTCCGTCAGCTTCAGCGGTACGGATCCGACCGTTTTAAGGTTTTCCGTGACGTTCTCGCCGATGAAGCCGTCGCCGCGCGTCGCGCCCTGCGTGAAGCTGCCGTTCTCGTAATGAAGACACACGGACAGTCCGTCTATCTTCGGCTCGACGGAGAACGAATCCGCCCCCTGCGCGATCATATCCGCGACGAAAGCGCGCACCGCGTCGAAATCGAAAATGTCGTCGAGCGATCCCATCCGGTTGCGATGCGTTATCTTCTCGAATTTATCAAGCACCGCGCCGCCCACGCGCTTCGTCGGCGACGTCGGGCTGTCGTATTCGGGATGCTCCTCCTCGAGCTTTTTCAGCTCGTCGAACAGCGCGTCGTACTCGAAGTCCGATATCTCCGGCGCGTCGTAAACGTAGTACCTTATCGAATGGTAGTTTATCTTTTCTCTTAATTCTTCGATTCTTTTTTTGATATCCATGTTATCTCTCTATCACGAGTCCGTCGTACGACATGATAAAGCCGTGCGGTTTTGCCATCTCCATGAAGTTTTCATAAGTCCAGTCGACTTCGCCCGGATCGTCGGCGCGCAGACCGTTGTGGCTGAAATGGTGGCTGATAAAGACCGTGTCGTCTTTAACGCAGCCGTTTTCTTCAAGTATCCGCTTGACCTTGAGGTTTGCGGCGAAGCCCATGTGACCGGTCTCGTTTGGGCTGTGACCGAGCGTGCAGTCGAGCGATACGATGTCGAGCTTTCTGCCCTTCAGATATTCGAACGTCGACGGTATCAGCATACCGGAGTCGTTGCCGTAAAGCAGGCTCACGCCTTCACTTTCTATCAGGTAAATATACGCGTCCTCCGGCAGGCAGTGGTGCGCCGAAAGCGGCGTCACTGTGTATCTGCCGATCTGAAACGGCTGATACGGCGGAACGAAACTGAAATCGAAGCCGCGGCGGGAAAGATCCTTGCCGAAGACGGCTTCTATCCCCGCCTCGACGTTCCTGTTGCCGAACACATACAGATTTGCCTTATCCTCCGGAAGCAGCGCGAACGGCGGGACCATTCTGAATTCAAGTTCGTGTACGCAGAAATGATCACTGTGTGAATGTGTGAAAAGAAGATAGTCGATTTTATCGAGCCTTATCCCGAGCGCAAGCGTGCCTGTGTACGCGTCGGGTGAAAAATCTATCATCAGATCGTCGTTTATCACGGCTCCGCTTCTTCTCCGAAACTCCTTGCCTCCCGTTTTTCTTGCTTTTTCGCAGAAAGAACACTCGCAGAACAGTGCCGGCACCGCTTCAGCGGCGGCAGTCCCGATATAGGTAAGTTTCATTTCATCATCCCGCCTTTCGTGATCGTCATATTCTAACTTATTATATATTATTTCATCGGTTTTTTCAAGTATGTAGTGAAAAAAATTCCGAAAAGTATTGACAAATAATGAGAGTTGTGGTATCATTGTGCTAATCAAACGACACAAGAGAGGAGATGTATCGCATGAACGCTGCCGACAGCAGGCCGGTATACGTACAGCTGATAGACAAAATTTACACCATGGTACTGTCCGGGCAGTATCCGCCCGGCGCGAAACTGCCGACGGTAAGGGAGCTTGCCGAGCTGATGCAGGCAAACCCGAACACGGTACAGAGAGCCCTTTTCTATCTGGAGGACAGGGGGCTGATCTACACGCAGCGCACCACCGGAAAATTCATAACGGACGATCCGGCGGTGATAGAGAACGCAAGGGAGGCGATGGCGTCGCAGTACACCGGAGAATATCTGCAGAAGATGGCTCAGATCGGTGTCGACGCCGCGTCCGCGATAAAAATGCTTAGCGAAAAGGGGGACAACAGACTTGGCACTCATTGAATACAGAAATCTCACCAAGCGGTACGGCGCGATCACGGCGCTCGCCGGCATCGATCTCGATATACCGGCGGGACGCATCGTCGGTCTGCTCGGACCGAACGGCTCCGGCAAAACGACGCTCATAAAGCTGACCGCCGGACTGCTTACGCCGACCGCCGGCAAAGTATACATAAACGGCAGGGAACCGGGACCGGAGAGCAAAGCGGAGATAGCCTACCTGCCCGAGCGCTCGTATATGAGCGAATGGATGTCGGTACAGTCATTCGTCGACTATTTCGCAGACTTTTACCGCGATTTCGACCGCGTCAAGGCGACCGAGATGCTGACGAGGCTCGGCATCGATATCAAACGCACGCTCAAAACGCTTTCTAAAGGCACGAAGGAAAAGGTCCAGCTCGTACTCGTGATGAGCCGCGCGGCAAAGGCGTATTTCCTCGACGAGCCGATAGCCGGCGTCGACCCCGCGGCGAGAGATTATATCCTCAACACGATAATACGCAATTATTCCGAGAACGCGTCCGTAATAATCTCGACGCACCTGATCTACGATATAGAAAACGTGCTCGACGACGCGGTGTTTCTGAAGGACGGACAGATCGTTCTCGCCGATTCCGCGGACAATATCCGTGAAAATACCGGAAAATCCGTCGATATGCTTTTCAGGGAGGTGTTCAGATGTTAGGCAAACTGATGAAATACGACATGAGATACATGGCGCGCATACTCCCGTGGCTGTATCTCGGCGGCGTATGCCTGTCGCTGCTCGTCACCGGCGGCATAATGCTGTTCTCAAACGATCTCGTCATGATCTTCGGCCTGGAGATCGTGCTTCAGGTGCTTTCTATCGGCATCGAGGCGATAGCGGTCTGCTCTACTATTTTCATGATCGTCCGCATTTACCGCAATATGTTTTCCGATGAAGGTTATCTGACGTTCACGCTTCCGGTAAAGACCGGCGATATAATAAACAGCAAGATACTGACCGGCGCCGTATGGACGTTTTTCAGCTATATCGTATCCGCGATCATGGCGGCGATACCCGCGGCGGCGGCGATATTCAAGCTCACGGTGTCTTTCGGCGACGGAGGCTCTTCGCTTTTGAAAGCGCTCGACTGGATTGTCAGCCTGTTTATCGAAGTGCTGAAAACGAGCCCGATAAAAGTGTTCACGATAATCGCGCTGTTCGTCATCATCGCGGCGGCGCTGATGTTCTACGGCCCGTCGCTGTACTCGTTCTGCGCGGCGGTGACGCACAGGGCGAAGAAGGCGAGAGCTTTTGCGTCGATCGGCATGTTCATCGGCATCAGCTACGCCATAATGTTCATCCTGTCAGCCGTGGTGATAGCGGTATACGTGATCGGGATCACGTCTTTCGACAGGATCTACGGTGAGATCGGCGGTTTACTGCCGACGTCCTTCACCCTCTTCGGGTCGCTTGAAGGCGCGGCGGCGGAGCTGATAGGGGTCTTTATGGATCTTGCGATAGCGGCGATGCTCATCATCGCGATCGTGCTGTGCGCGGTCACGGTATTTTCGTGGCTGATGTCGCTGCGTATCACAAAGAGAAAACTCAATCTCAACTGAAAAAACGGCGCCCGTGAAAAAAAGGGCGCCTTTTTTGCAAAAAAAGTGTAAGAAAAAGAAAAAAACGTACGTCTAACTATACGAAAGAACTGCAGACTTTCAATGCAATCGGAGAAGACAATGGATAAGGGCGCCGAAAGTTACGAAAAATACAGAAGCGGGCAGGATGAAGGCTTTTACGAGCTGGTCCGCGAATATTCCGACGGACTCACTATGTATATCAACGGTATAGTGGGAGACTTTTTCCGCGCGGAAGAGTTGGCGGACGACACGTTCTTCAAGCTCGCGGTGAAAAAACCGGCGTTTCACGGCGCATCGTCGTTCCGGACCTGGCTTTACAGCATAGGCAGGAACGTCGCGCTTGACAGCATGCGGCGCGACAGGACGCCGCCGCACGAACAGATCGACGAGAACGCCGCCGCGCCCGACGATCCCGAATCGTCTTACATAGAAGACGAGACGAAGCGTCAGCTTTACCGGGCGATGGACAGACTGCGCCCGGAATACCGCGAGGTGCTGTGGCTCAGCTTCTTCGAGGACATGAAAGCGGATCAGATATCAAAGCTTTTGCACAAAAGCAAAAACAACGTACATCAGCTCATACTCCGCGCCAAACGCGCGCTGAAAGACGAGCTGCAACAGGAGGGTTTCGTATATGAAGGACAGTGAGACAAGGGCAAGACAGATCTTGCAGAAAAGAGACGAATACAACGAAATACAGACCGTGAAGCGCAGAAAAGCCGCGCGCATCTCGGTCATAGCGGCGGTGCTCGCGATAGCGGTCACGCTTCCGACGGTCCTTGTGATAGCCGGAAGAGCGAGAAAGGCTCCGCCTGTGCCGGAAATCAACGGGACGGAATCCGATTCTTTGACGGATGCCGAAGTCAACGGGCCCGAGGGCGAGGTGACGTACAACGACGGCGTGATCGGCGGGACCGGCGTCGGACCGTTATATGACGGTACCGGAATCGCGTCCGCGGATGTCGACCGTTCCGGATATGGCGTCAAGGAAATCGCGCCTTCCGCCGCGTCTCCGGAAGGCGTAGCCGACGCTCCCGACGCCGTAGAATACTGGAAAAACGACCTCGACGCGAAAGCGGGAACGCTTACCGCCGGCGAGTGGAAGGATCTCGACGCGCTCGGACAGTGGTATGAAAAACTGGCGTCCGCGACGTGGAGCAGATACGTGAACGAAAGAAAGATCAGCCCGGCAAAGATCGTTACCGTCACCGTCAAGGCGGGTGACGCGCCGTGCTTCAACACTGAAGTCAAACTGATATCGGGCGACAAGACCGTGTTCACCGCGAAGACCGACGTCAACGGCCGCGCGTATCTGCCGTGCGGACTGACCGGCGAAGATCAGGCCGAGGCCGCGGTCGTAGGCGATAACGTCGTCGCGCTCGACGGCAAAACGGAGATAGAAGTGCAGGCGCAGGAAGCCGGAATTTCGGTCACCGCGCTCGATCTGATGCTCATGATCGACACCACCGGCAGTATGGGCGACGAGCTCGAATATATCAAAGCCGAGCTGTCAGACCTTGTCAGCCGTATCCACGAGGCGGGCGAAAATCTGTCCGTCCGCGTCAGCGTGAACTTTTACCGTGACGAAGGCGACGATTACGTCGTCAAATACTACGACTTCAGAAGCGATATCAGCGAATGCCTCGGGCAGATCGCCGGTGAATTTGCCATGGGCGGCGGCGACTACCCCGAGGCGGTCCATACCGCGCTCGAGAACGCCGTGACCGGCCACCGGTGGAGAAATGATGCCGTGAAGCTCTGCTTCTTCGTGCTCGACGCGCCGCCTCACAAGGAACAGGAAGTCCAGGAAGTGAACGCAAGCATCGCGTCGTCTCTGACGGAAGCGGCGAAGCAGGGAATACGCATCATCCCCGTCGCGTCGTCCGGCGTGGATCTTGAAACGGAGATAATCCTCAGATCGTTCGCGGTCGTCACCGGCGGCACGTACGTGTTCATCACGAACGATTCCGGCATAGGCGCCGGTCATAAGGAAGCCGAGGTCGGAGATCACGTGGTCGAAACGCTAAACGAGTGCATGATCCGCATAAGCTGTGAATACTGCGGCGTATATCACGGAGAAAAGATCCCCTACACGCAGACAAGAAACGATCAGCAGCAGTAACAAGCTGAAGCCGCAAGGCTTCAGCTTAGCTGAAAACCGCAGGTTTTCAATTTAGCTGCGAGCGCAGGCGAGCAATTTAGCTGCGAGCGCAGGCGAGCAATTTAGCTGCGAGCGCAAGCGAGCAATTTAGCTGAAGCCGCAAGGCTTCAATTTAGCTGCGAGCGCAAGCGAGCAATTTAGCTGAAAAACCACCGTGGCGCAAATGCCCGACCGTCATAAGGAAGTTTTTTCACCTCACATTCGAGTGGTGAGTAAGTGCGCACTTAACAAAAGC
>JAGDCE010000360.1 GCA_017958705.1 Clostridia bacterium | reverse complement strand
GCGGGTGGGGGGGATGGTGGGGGTAAGGGGGTGGTACCGGGGTTCCCCGCCGCGACCTGGAGCGCGGCGGGTGTTCACGGCGAGGGGGGCGGGGGCCCCCCCTAATGCGCGAAGCGCACAATTCGTCCCGTAGTAGGGGTTCCCCGCCGCGAACTTGAGAGCGGTGGGGGTTCCCGTAGGGACACAACAAGACGTTTCAGTCGTCGAGAGTTCTGAGCATACCGTACGAGTCGCAGGTGAAAAGCAGGCGGATGAATTCCTTTTTATACGGGATGAATTCGCCGGAATCTATCATTTTGAATATCTCCTCGCACGTCGCCCATCTGACCGCCCGCACCTCCTCTGTCTGCAGACAGAGCGATGTTTCGTCGACGTCTTCCACGAAGACGAAGAAATCGTCGAAGCCGCGGTCAAAGCCTATCGTGAACGTCGGGTGCATGTGCGAAACGTCTCTGCTCAGCCCTATTTCCTCCGCCAGTTCTCTTTCCGCCGCCGCTCTGCCGGTCTCACCGGCGAGCGCGCTGCCGCCGACGGTGACGTCCCACTGTCCCGGCCAGCCGGATTTGAAGAACTGGCGCTGCTGTATCAGCATCCTGCCGTCGGTCGACAGTATCACTATATGGACGACGCGGCGGTATTCATCCTCGCCGAAGCGCTGACCGCGCGGTACGGTCTTGCCGGTCGGCATCCCGTCTATATCGAGCGCGTCGAGCAGCTCGCCCGTTTCGTTGTCAATATGCTTCTGATACGCGAGACGCTCGTCTCCGTTCTGCAGATAAATGATCCCGCAGTATTCGAAGCCGTTTTTCAACAGCGCCTTCTGCATCGGGATATTGTCTCTGTGCGTGTCCGCGCGGACGTCGCCGAAAAACGACAGTGCGAAATCGAAGCATAACCCGGCGACGCCTTTCCCGCGGAAATCCGGCGAGGCGGCGATCCGGTGCACGGTGGCGTAAGGACCGTCGTGCTTCCAGCTGCCGTCGTATATCCTCTCATACGTCGGCTCCGGCTTCGTCATACAGCAGAAAACGCAGGCGATCTTCCCGTCCTCCTCTGCGACGTAAAGCGTCTTTTCATCAAGATCCCGCTTTATATCGTCCTCTGACGGATAACCGTCCTTCCACTGATCCATATTGCCGGTCCGCCTCATGAAAGCCCTGCCTTCCGCGTAGATCTTTTCCATATCGCGGAGTTCTTTTTCCTTTGCTCTTCTAATCAGCATACTGTTTTCCCGTTTTTTTTGATCCAGTATATTATAAATTAAGGCAAATGTCAAGTGTTTACCATTGACAAGAACAAAAAAATATGATAAAATACATATGTAAAAGTATAACCATGAAACGGAGCGCAAAATGAACGATAACAAAGCACCGGTCGGGCGCAGATACGTTTCGGTCCCCGTTAAGTCCGCGATCCCGATATGGGGCGCGGCGGCAGTCTGGGTGATCGCGGCGTTCTTCGTCCCGATGTACAGCATAATACACATACTCATAATCGCGGCGGTTTCCGCGGCGGTCGGGCTCATACTTTATTTCGTCCTGCCTAAGGAATACAAGCAGGTCGAGGTCCCGTTCGCGTCGGGGAATCTGCAGCTTGACGGCATGATCGGCGAGATAGACCGCGCCAGCGACAAACTCGAAGCGGCGCGCGCGGCGATACGGGACACCTCGCCCGGCACAGCCGACAAGATAGCGCAGATCAACGGCTCAGTCAACAAGATCCGCGAAGCGCTGATCGCCTCGCCGGACGACGTCGGCTCGGTACGCAGGTTCATCAATTATTATCTGCCGACGACCGTAAAACTCGCCGAGAAATACGCGGTCGTCTCCCTCTCGGAAGCCGACGGCGAAAACGCGACGAAAACAATGAAGGATATAGACGGTGTTTTCGATCAGATAAAGATCTCGTTTGACAAACAGTACGACGCGCTGTACGACGACGACGTGATCGACGTGACGTCCGATATAAAAGTTCTTGAAACCATGCTCGAAAGAGATGATCTGAAATAAATGAAAGGAACATAAAACAATGGCAGAAGACATCAAACTTACACTCGACCCGTTCGGAGTCAAAGAGGCCGAGAAAATCGTCGAGGAAGACAAACCCGTGGAACAGAAGGTCGCGGCGCTCGCGGAGCTCACCGCGGCAAACCTGACCGAAGCTGAGCGCACGCAGATCGCTGAATTCGCCGAACAGATCGACATAACCGATTCGACGGCGATAATCCAGTTCGGCGCCGGCCCTCAGCAGAAGATCGCGGATTTTTCGGACTCCGCGCTTAAGACCGTCCGCACCGACGAGCTCGGCGAGGCGGGAGAGATGATCTCCAAGCTCATAGGCGAGCTGAAGACATTCAGTAAGGATATTGACGACGCCGGCAAATTCAGACTGTTCAGGAGCCTCAAAAAGAGAGCCGCGACGCTGAAGGCCAAATATTCCAAGTGCGAGACGAGCGTTAACGACATAGTAACGGTGCTCGACGGACATCAGGTCACGCTGCTCAAGGACATCAACGTCCTCGATCAGCTGTACGACCGCAACCTCACCAACTTCAAGGAACTGTCTATGTACATACTCGCCGGCAAACAGAAGCTGCAGCAGGAGCGCGAGACGACTCTCGTAGAGCTGCAGAAGCACGCCGAGGAGACCGGACTTGCGGAAGACGCTCAGAAGGCCAACGACTTCGCCGCTCTGTGCGACAGATTCGAGAAGAAGATCTATGATCTCGAGCTCACCCGCATGGTATCCATCCAGATGGCGCCGCAGATCAGACTCGTCCAGAACAACGACAGCGTGATGAGCGAGAAGATCCAGTCCACGATAGTCAACACGATCCCGCTGTGGAAGAGCCAGATGCTCATCTCCCTCGGTCTCGCGCACTCCGAACAGGCGCTGCAGGCGGAGCAGGCCGTCACCGAAATGACGAACGAACTGCTCAAGAAGAACGCCGAAAAGCTCCACATGAGCACCGTGCAGATCGCCAAGGAGGCGGAGCGCGGCATCATAGACATCGAGACGCTTACTCATACCAACCAGGAACTCATCTCGACTCTTGACGAAGTACAGCAGATCCGCACCGAGGGACACGAAAAACGCGTCGCCGCGGAGGCCGAGCTGGCAAGGATCGAAGAAGAGGTCAAAGCAAAGCTTTTAGAGATAAGGAAATAAATGAAAAAATTCTTTAAGTACAACGTGGGCGCCGCCATCGGCGCCCTGGTACTGATAATCGTTCTTTCCGTGATCGGAGGCGTATCGCGCACCGTCGCGTCGAGCAAGAACAGGGTCGAGCGCGAGTATTCTTCGCTGACCTTCGGTTCAGTGTCGGAGGATCTGCGTGATATAGAGACGTACGCGAAGAAATTCTCCGCGCTTGCCGCTTCGCTCGGATGCGATACGGCGGAGCTCGACAAGGCGCTGTCCGAGTACGCGTACACGACGCCGTTCGGCAACGTGCGCACGGAGCTTGACGCCGTGGAAGGCGCCGCGGACGTCGTATACGCCGACCTCACCGCGCTTCAGGGCGCCGACGAGACGAACGTGCGCTCCGCGACCTCGTACTATTACGAGATCACGTCCTCGGTAATGCGGATAAAGAACAACACGGCGTACAACAACGCCGCGGCAAAATACAACAAGGTGATAGGCACGTTCCCGGCTAATCTCTTCGCGATCGGCAGAAATCGCGCGGCGGTGTTCGACAGATGAAGCACATCCGTTTAATCTGTCTTTTCTGCGCGCTGTCTTCTCTGCTGCTTCTGATCTGCGGATGCTCGTCGGGCAAAGCAAAGATCCCCGAGCCGGACGACGTCTTCTACGTCTACGACGAGGCGGGAATAATCGACGACGAGCTGAAAAGCTACATCGTTTCAAAGAACGTCAGTCTCTGCGAACAGTGCGGCGGGCAGATCGTCGTCGCGGCAGTCAAGACTACCGGCAGCAAAAGCATAGAAAAATACGCGTATGAACTGTTCAACGACTGGGGCATCGGCGACAGCGAGAAGAACAACGGCATGCTCCTTCTGATCTCGGTCGAAGAGGACGATTACTGGGCGCTTCAGGGCGAAGGGCTTGAAAAACTGATTCAGTCCGGCACGCTGAAGCTTATGCTCACCGATCACCTCGAACCGTTTTTCGCTAAAAAACAGTACGGCGAAGGGATCCGTATGTTTTTTAATGCGCTCATCGACAGGTACGAGCAGATCTACTCGATAACGGTGACGCAGTCCGGAACGGTCGACGTGCCCTCGACGCCTCAGCAGACCGAGCCTCAGCAGGAAGCCGGCTCCTCGTTTTTCTCGTTGTTTAAAAGCCTCATAAAGTTTATCGCTTTTGTCATCGTCACGTTCACGGTGATCCTTCTGATCGTGATCGCCGCGATAATAGTATTCATAATCATCGCTTCGCTTATAAGCGCCGGCAGCTCGACCGCCTCGTTCCACTCGGCGGCACCTCGGACGGTGATAAACCCATACAGCTTCAAGCCGTCCGGAACGACGTTCCGCACTACGTCCGGCAGGACCGGCGGATTTTCATCCGGGCGCACGGGCGGATTCTCATCCGGCAGGACCGGCGGATTCTCGTCAGGCCGATCCGGCGGATTCTCGTCCGGCGGTCATCACAGCGGCGGGGGCGGCGGATCGCGCGGCGGCGGAGCAGGAAGAAGATAATCGGATGCCGTCAAAGAACGAACTCACATTTACAGAACCGAAACGAAAATACTACGGCGAATACGTCAAAGCCTGCCGCGAGGCGATCGCCTACGGCGACGGCGAATGGATGCCGTTCAAAGAAAAAGAACTGAAATATTTCCGCTTCTTCGCGCCGTCGATGTTCCGGCGGCTTAAGACCGGCAAAGGTCTACCCGAAGGCTATCACGCCACGCGCACGTACTGGTGCATGATGGACGGCGAATTCGTCGGAGAGTGTCAGCTCCGCAGCATAAGCGGAGGCGAGGACGCGAAGAACATCGGCCATATCGGGTATTCGGTGAAACCGTCGCTGCGCAACAAGGGTTTCGGTCAGAAGATTCTTGCGTTTGCCGTGAACAGGCTCGCCGGAGAGGGCGTGTATCCGATCTTCGCGTCGTGCCGCAGGGAAAACACCGTTTCCCTTCACTGTCTGTCGAAAGCGGGCTTCCGGCGCGCCGGCGAGCATACGGACAAAAACGGAAAGACCGTATGCGAGCTCGAGCTGCGTTACGAGAAGGACGGCGACGGGATCCGCCCGTGCGAATGTTCGTGCGGCGCCGTCGTATTCAACAAAACGGAAGACGGCGTTAAATACCTTATCGTCCGCTCGATCTCGGGCGAATACGGATTCCCGAAAGGCCACGTCGAGGGCGACGAGACGGAAAAGGAAACGGCGCTGCGAGAGATCAGGGAGGAAGCCGGGATCGACGCCTCGCTGATCGACGGTTTTTACGAGAGGACCTCGTTTTTCCTGCCGAGAAAGAAAAACGTGCTCAAGCGTGTCACGTATTTTCTTGCGAGCTTCGAAAACCAGACGCCTGTGGCGCAGCAGTCCGAGATCACGGATATAAAGCTGGTCGACTACGAACAGGCGCTCAGCATGCTCCGCCACGAGGACTCAAAAAGGCTTTTGCGGCACGCGCACGCGTTCATCGCTGAAAACCTCTGATAATCTTATCGGCGCATCCGCGCCGATAACGTTTTAATAAGAATAAAACGGCGGCGCGATACGGCGAAGAATGCCGCGGCGCCGCTGAAAGGACGGAATAATGATAAAACCGCAAAGACTGAAAAAAGGCGACAAAGCCGCAGTGGTGTCGCTGTCGTCGGGCTCGCTCGGCGAGGAAAAGACTATACACAAATTCGATATTGCCAAAAAGAGATTCGCGGAATACGGCATTGAGCTTGTCGCTATGCCGCACGCGCTCGCGGGCAGAAAATACGTTTATGAGAACCCTACCGCAAGAGCCGAAGATCTTATGCAGGCTTTCTCGGACCCCGGGATAAAAGCGATCATATGCGCGATAGGCGGCGACGACACGATAAGGCTTCTGCCGTACATCGACTTCGACGTAATAAGAAACAACCCGAAGATATTCACGGGTTACTCCGACACAACGTCGAACCATTTCATGATGCACAAAGCCGGGCTCGTATCGTATTACGGCGGAAATCTGATGTGCGATTTCGCCGAATACGTTGAGATGAATCCGTATTTCAAAGCATCGTTTGAAAATACGCTGCTGAATCCGCAGCCGACGCTCGATATCCCGTGCAGCGATTTTTACGCGTACGAGTGCGACAAGGTGCGCTGGGGTATTGAAAATGTGAACAGAAAACCGACGGTTTACAAAAATACCGGTTACGAGATACTGCAGGGGCACGGAAAGGTCACGGGAGAGCTTATTGGCGGCTGCCTTGAGGTCTTTACCGAGCTTACGTACACGGATCTGTGGCACGGCGTCGACTGGGAAGGCAAACTGCTGCTTATCGAGACGAGCGAAGACGATCAGGGCCCCGATTTTCTTTTGTGGAACCTGCGCGGCATGGCGGCAGGCGGCGTGCTTGACAGGATCAACGGCATCGTAGTCGGAAAGCCCGATTACGAGGACAGATTCGAAGCGTATAAGCAGATCTACAGGAAAGCGCTTCACGAAGCGGGAAAAGACGATCTGCCCGTACTGTATAACGTGAACGTCGGCCACGCCTACCCGATAGGCATCTTCCCGCTCGGACTGAGATACGAGATAGACTGCGACAACAAAAAACTGACTCTGCTCGAGCCGGCGACGGAATAATCAAGGAGTCGCTCTGCGACAAATTCGGGGGTTCCCACCCCTCATTAACCCCCAAACCCACTGTTCCCCTCCAGCAGGTTAATAACCTGAGGGGGGCGTGCGGTTGCAGGGGTCGGCACCCTCGACGACCTGCGAGAAAGCGGCGGGAGCAAGCCCCCGCCCTACGATCCGATCCAAAATCAAAACGGGAGCATCTGCTCCCGTATTTTATTTTGTCAAAACCCTGAACAACTCCTGCATGAGCGGATCGCGGAAGATCTGCGTCACGCGGCACATGAAGTGACGGCGGTTATCGTACGCGTACCGGTGATCGTACTCCGGTATCGGCGCGTGAATGATCTCCGACAGCATGAACCGTCCGCCGTCGTTTAGCAGCCACGCCGCGGCTGTGACGTCCCAGATTATGCGGCTCCACACTCTGCCCTTTGCGTATTCCTCCGCGGCTTCTGTCGTGTGTTTTACGAGGTAATCGCACAGCGCGTTTTTGCCCTTAAGCCAGTAATCGAGCTCCGGACCGGACACGTAAAACGACGAAACGACGCCCATGCACGGTAACTGTACGAGCGGACAGCCGCAGCCGAAAACGACGCGCGCGGCGGCGATATCCTGCATCATATTGAATTCGTTCGTATCGACCCACGAGGTGTAATGACCGCCGAGCCAGACGACGACTATGTTATCGACGATCTCCGGCTTCATCAGGATCGCCGACGCGACGTTGGTGATGCAGCCGATCGAAACGACGTACAACGGATTTTCCCTGCTGTACTGCGACGCGAGCTCACAGAGATGACGCGCGGCGGGACTTTCGACGAACGTTTTCTCGTCCGGCAGGTATCCTCTGCTCCCTTTATATACGTTTTTCTTCATCTCCCCGTCGCCCATAAGCGAAAGCAGGTTCATTATCTCATCGTAGCTGCGCTCCATCCCGTCCTCGGGCGAGGTGGAATTCGAATTGAAAAACGGGCAGGCGTAGATCGCACGCACGTTCGTTTTCTCATGCTTTACGAGCAGCGACAGCGCGAACTGGTCGTCAATTTCATTGTAAGTATCGGTATCGAGAACACAGTCGACCGCTCCGGCCGGCACCTGCAGATTTCTCAGTCTTTCGGCTTCTGTCATTTCGGCACTCCTT
>JAGDCE010000359.1 GCA_017958705.1 Clostridia bacterium | reverse complement strand
GGATAAAAACGACGTCAAAGCGGTGCTGAAAGCTTTCGCGGAAACGTACGACGAAGGCGACGATCAGACCGCGTGGTTTGAGAAGTGCAAGGACATAGCGGAGTCTGTCGGATACGCCCGCGAGACGAAGCTTTACCGCAAAAACCCGCAGGATTACAAGGGACACGTCGGCGATGTCGCGTCGTTCATACGGGTCGCCGTGACCGGCAGACTCAACTCGCCGGATCTGTACGAGGTAATAAAGATCCTCGGCGCGGACCGGATGAAGCAGAGGATCGACGAAGAACTGGAGCTTATCGGATGAAAAACGTGCTGCTTATAGGCGACTCGATGCGCCTGCAGTATCAGCAGCGCGTCGCGGAGCTTCTCGGGGACGACGTACACGTGTACGCGCCGGAAGAGAACTGCCGCTTCACGAAATACGCCCTGTGGGGCATGTTCTTCTGGATGATGGGCTGGGGCAACCCGAAGATCGACGTAGTCCACTGGAACACGGGAATCTGGGATCTGCACCGATGCACGGCGGACGGGAAAGTGTTCACGCCGCTTGATGAATATCTGCAGTGCAACGATCGGCTCGCGATCCAGATGGAGAGCTATACGAAGAATCTCATCTGGGCGACGATGACACCCGGCGGGCGGCAGCTCGACGAGCAGACGAAGACGAATTACGTGCTAACGCAGAAGGGCGAACCTCAGTTTTTCCTCTGCGATTACACGGACGTATGGAACGCCGACATAAGACGCTACAACGAAGCGTGCGCGAAGATGCTTTCGGCGCGCGGAGTGAAGATAAACGACCTTTATTCCGTGATCGCCGCGGATCCCGACAGATATCTGACGGAGGACGGAATCCACGCCGGCCCCGAGGGAGTCGAAGCACTCGCCGTGCAGGTCGCGGACAATATCAGATCAATGCTTTAAGGAAGGTTTAGTATGGAATCATCAAATTTTATATACGATTTTATTGACGAGGATCTCCTCAAGAATCCGGGGATGAAGATACACACGCGTTTCCCGCCGGAGCCCAACGGATATCTGCATATCGGCCACTGCAAGGCGCTCGTGATCGATTTCGGCACCGCGCAGAAATACGGCGGCATGTGCAACCTCCGCATGGACGATACGAACCCCGCTAAAGAAGACACGGAATTCGTCGACGCGATAAAAGAGGACATCCATTGGCTCGGTTTCGACTGGGACGACCGCTTCTTCTACGGCTCCGATTATTTCGAAACGACGTATCAGCTCGCCGAAAAACTGATCATGTCGGGCGACGCGTACGTCTGCGAGCTGTCCGCCGACGAGTTCAGGGATTACCGCGGCGACCTCTCGACGCCGGCGGTCTCGCCGTACCGCGACAGACCGGCGGAGGAGAGCCTTGACCTGTTCCGCAGGATGAGAGCAGGGGAGTTCCCGGAGGGAAAATACACGCTGCGCGCAAAGATCGACCTCGGCAGCGGCAACTTCAACATGCGCGACCCGGTGCTTTACCGCATCCGCTATATAGACCATCACAGACAGGGCAGGAAATGGTGCATCTTCCCGATGTACGATTTCGCTCACCCGATCCAGGATATGATCGAGGGCATCACCCACAGTCTCTGCTCGCTCGAATATGAGGACCACAGACCGCTTTACAACTGGGTACGCGATCACGTCGATCTGCCCGCGAAACCGAGACAGATCGAATTCGCGCGGCTCAACGTCACGCATACCGTGATGAGCAAGCGTTTCCTGCGTCATCTCGTCGAGACCGGTCTCGTCGACGGCTGGGACGACCCGCGCATGCCCACGCTGTGCGGTCTGCGCCGCCGCGGTTTCACCGCCGCGTCGATCCTCGATTTCATCGGGCGCGTCGGCGTCGCGAAATCGAACAGCCTCGTCGATATCGGTCTGCTCGAGCACTGCGTGCGCGAGGAGCTGAACAATACCGCGGAGCGCCGTATCGCCGTTCTCGATCCGGTAAAGGTCGTGATTGACAACTACCCGGACGGCAAAGTCGAGTATTTCGATCTGCCGAACAACCCCGTTGCCGAGAACGCCGGAACAAGAAAAGTTCCCTTCACCAAGGAACTTTATATTGACGCTTCCGATTTTGCCGAGGTTCCGCCTCCGAAGTTCTTCCGTCTTAAACCCGACGGAGAGGTCCGTCTCATGGGCTCTTATATCGTCAAATTCAACGGTATTGACAAGAACCCCGACGGCAGTATTGCCGCGGTTCACGTCAACGCCGACCTTGAAACCGGAGCCGGTATGCCTGCCGACGGAAGAAAAATCAAAGGCACTATCCATTGGCTCTCGGCAAAGTTCGCGCGTCCCGTAACGGCG
>JAGDCE010000358.1 GCA_017958705.1 Clostridia bacterium | reverse complement strand
CGCGACATCGCCGACGTGCCCCTTGTAATCCTGCGGGTTTTTGCGGTAAAGCTTCGTCTCGCGGGCGTATCCGACAGACTCCGCTATGTCCTTGCACTTCTCAAACCACGCGGTCTGATCGTCGCCTTCGTCGTACGTTTCCGCGAAAGCCTTCAGCACCGCTTTGACGTCGTTTTTATCCTTATCCGCGGGCATCTCGTCGTCGCGGGTAAAATATTTGTCGTAGAAGAAGCTCATATAGGGCTTTACGTCCGCCCACACCGCAAAATCCTTCCTCGGCTTGGCGCCGCCGCGTCCTATCGAAAGGATGCTCTCGGCGTAGCCGCGGTCGGCGGCGAGCGTTTCGTAAAAATCGGGATCTTCGGTCTCCGCGTATCCGAGCACGCCTTCGTAGACCTCGGCCGCGGTCATGCGCGAGATGACGTTTTTGGAGACGTCGTTGAGCTTTTCTATATCGAACAGACAGCCGGACGCGCTCATCTTTTTGATCGAGAACGGGAATTCGGTCCTGTCCTTGTCGGGATTCTGCATGTGCCATTCCTCGTAGTTGGAATTGAGCAGAGTCATGACGTATTCGTTCACGGCTTTGACGGAATAGCCCATTTTTCTGTAATCGTCGAGGTTCGCGCCCATGTCGCGCTTCGACAGTTTCTTCTTGTTGCCGTTCTCGTCAAGGCGCATCAGCTGGGCGATGTGCATGTATTTAGGCAGTTTGAATCCGAGATAACGGAAAAGCATCACGTGCTTCGACAGGCTCGGCAGCCATTCTTCTCCGCGAATGACGTGCGTCGTACGCATCAGGTGATCGTCGACCGCGTGGGCGAAGTGATACGTCGGTATTCCGTCGGATTTGAGAAGAACGACGTCCTCGTCGTTTTCCGGTATCTCGAGCGGACCTTTTACGAGGTCGGTTATCTTTATTTTCTTCTCCGGATCTCCGTCGGCGACGGCGAAAAGCGCGAAGCGGTGACCGGCGGCAAGTTCCGCCTCGACCTGCTCCATGGTGAATTCGCGGCGCTTCAGCATCGCCTCGCGGCGCGCCTCGGCGTCCTGCTCCCAGTTGACGCTTTTGATCTCCGCCTTCTTGTCGAGCGTTTTGAGCTCGTCAAGTTCCTCGTCGGTCGAAAACACAGGGTACGCAACGCCGTCCGCCACGAGCTTTTTGGCGTAGACGTGATATATGTCGACGCGCTGACTCTGCGTGTAGGGCCCGTAATCGCCCTTGTCGCCGTCGGCGGTGACGCCTTCGTCGAAGCGGAGGCCGTAATGATCGAGTATCTTCGTTATGAACGCGGCGGCGCCTTCGACCTCGCGTTTTGAATCGGTGTCTTCTATGCGCAGATAAAACACGCCGCCCGACTGGTGAGCGAGACGCTCGCAGACCGTCGCGGGAAATAGACCGCCGAAATGGAAAAATCCGGTGGGTGACGGCGCTATTCTCGTCACCTTCGCGCCTTCGGGCAGATCCCTTTCGGGATATTTCGCCTCCATATCGTCGGGCGTCAGCGTGACGTCGGGAAATAGTAATTCTGCAAGTCTGTTGTAATCCATAAACTCCCGTCCTTGATAAATGATATAGAATGATTATACACCGTATGCCGGCAAAAATCAAGTATTACAGAGAAAAAATAAAGGAAAAAGCGCGTTCTGCGCGCTTTTTCCTTTGATTCACTGCTCGATCGTTTCGAGTCCGTAGTAATATCTCTGCAGATAAAGCGCGGATTCGAGCGTTATGCCGTTGCCGAGGAAATCCGCGGAAAGGAAATTCGCGCGGTTATCGGCAAGCATGTTCGATTTCGAGGTGAGGTAATCGAGTATCGCCTGAACGTCGCGGCTGTTGATCACACCGTTGCCGTCCACGTCGCCGTAAATGACCGTCATGTAGTACATCCCGTCGACCGTGATCGACATTCCGGTCTTCATCCTTTCGGTCGAAGGCGCGACGGTGCCGGTCGACGTGGTGACGACGACTTTTCCCGCCTCGAGTCCTTCGGACGCCGTTATGTCGTCAACGATCTCGCCCACGGTCACGCCCGGGTTGATGCCTGTGGCGATGCGCTCGCCGGTGCCCGCCACGGTGCGGAGCTTTACGGTCGACGACGACGCGATGACCGTGCAGGTGCAGGTCAGCGTCCCGTCCGCGTTCTGCGCTGTGATCTCAACTCTTCCGCTCTTCTTCGCGGTCACCGTACCCTCTGCATCGACCGACACGGCGTCGGGATCGGAGCTTGAAAACGTCAGCTCGGGCAGTTCGCCTTCGCTATCGTCTTCCATGATCGCGGTAACGGTGAGTTTGAAAGTCTCGCCTACCGACAGTCTGACTTTCTGCTCGCCGAATACTATTTCTTTTATCCGGATGACCGGCGGTTCCGTTTCGGTCTCGGTCTCGGACTCGGTTTCAGTTTCCGTTTCGGTCTCGGTCTCTGTTTCGGTTTCCGTCTCGGTCTCGGTCTCCGTCTCCGTTTCGGTCTCCGTCTCGGTTTCCGTCACGGGATCGGTCTCCGTATCCTCTCCCGGTTCGGTCTCGGTCACCGGCGTTTCTCCGCCTTCCTCGGCTCTCGCCCTGATGCCCGGCAGCAGTACCGCCGCCGAAAGACATACCACGATCATAAGCGACACGGCGCAGAGCAGGATATGTATGAAGCTTACGTTTTTCGTTTTATTCATTGTCCTTGTCCTCCTCGTCCAGTCTGAGTTCGTCGTCGTCTTCGTCTTCAATGTTGATTATGTCGTCCTCGTACGAGAGATCTCCGTCGTCGTCGCTGTCGTCGTCGAAATCACCGTCGTCGTAATACTCGTCGTCTTCGTCGATCTCTTTCTTGCGTTTGAAGTAGATGAACAGGAAGTAACCCACGCCGCCTATGACGGACAGGATTATGATGCCGGCGACGATATACCAGATAACGTTGCCGTGTCCTTTATTGCCGGTCTCCTCGGTCGTCTGCGCGGTATCCGCGGTCGTTGACGGCGCCGCGGTATCCGTCTCGTCGTCCGTGCGGCTCGCGATCTCGTTCCATCTCTCGCGCGCGGCTTCGAGTTTCTGATAGTTGATGACCGCGTTCTTCTGAAGCGTCGTCATCGAGTTGTATTTGTCTATCAGTTCTTTGATCTGATCCTTGCTTTCGAGGCTGATCGTGTTGAGATCGAGCGCGTCGATCGCGGTGATCAGCTCGTCCACCGCCTCACGCGGATAGAACGTCACGCGGAACGTCTGAGAAACGGTAGAATAAGTAATGGTCACGTTCTGTTCGCCTACGTACGTGCTGTCGTAGCCGGAGAGCATGTTCTTCGTGATCGGCACCTCTTCGCTGCTGCCGTCGTCGTATCTGATGAGCAGCACGCCGCCGGTCGTGTCGATATCGTCGCCGATGAGGTAATCGGTCTTGGAGATCGGTGAGGTTATGTCGAACGCGATCACGTTCTTCGACTGGACGGTTATCGTGACAGAGGTCGTCTTTTCCTTATATTTTACGAGCAGTCTCTGATCGCCGATGGCTCCGGGCTCGAAGCCGGTGATCTCGATGTCCTTGTCGTCCATCGAAAGCTCGCTGTACGTGCCGTCGGTATACGTCACGAGCAGTACCCACGAGGAGTAATCAGGCGTGACGCCGAGGGCGTATTCGGTCCTGTACGTGCCTTGCTTTACCGAGATCGAGGATATCGATTTCTTTATCGTGAACGTCTGCGAAACGCGCTGGCCGTTCGTGGTGACCGTTACCGTGTAGCTGCCGTTCTTGTCGCAGGTGTACGGGCTCGTTATCGAGACGGCGCCCCTGCCTTCATATACGAGGCTTGCGTTTGGCACGTCGAAGGTAACGACGACGTTGCCGCTGTACGTGCCCTCGTTCCTGTCTGAGCCGTTCAGGAGCATGCCGGGTCTCGAGCCCCACGCGGTCACGACGTCGGTCTTGGGTTCCTTGCAGTCGATCAGCTTGTAGGTCGCTTCACTCTTGCCGTTGTAGAGCGTGCATTCCTCAACGGAGAAATTCGCGGTCGTCTTCTCGGTAACGGTGCTCTTGACCTTTAACTGGAAACTGTATATTTCTTTTGCCGTCGTCGGCAGTGTGAGCTTTCTCGTGTTGGCGTACGTGTACGCGAAGCTGACCTTGTCTATACCGTCGAACGCCACGCTCGTCAGGTCGTCGTTGTTTATTTTCAGAAGCGACTTTTCGGAGCCGGCGACGTAATCAAAGCACGCAGTATCGAAACTTACCGACAGAAGCATCGCGGAAATACGCGGCGACATCGTCCTGTAGTTGTCGATCGACACGGTCACTGTTATCGTCTCGTCCTTTGTCGGATTCGTGTTTGAAGCCGTAACGCTTATCTGCGCCATATCCTGATCGGTTACGGCGAACGCTGCGACCGAAAGACAAGACAAAGACAACAGTACCGCGATCAGCAGTGCGATCATCTTCAGTCCTGAGTTCTTGATCATTTTCATCATACCTTCCTGTGTAAAAGAGTTCAGTTTGATTATAGCGGAAAAATATGAAACTGGGATATTCTTTTTTTAAATTTATTTACGAGATACTCTTGAAAAAAAAGGCAATATGTGCTATACTGGAGAAAAATGAGGAAAAATGTACTTTGCGGCAGGGGGCAACGGATAAAATGGCTGATAAGGGAGTAATGTTTCGGACTTCGATAGGCGGCTTCAACAAGGCGGACGTCACGGCGTATCTCGATAAACAGAACGCCGATTTCCGCGCGTTTTCGACGAACCAGAACGCGCTGCTTCAGGAGAAGGACGCGAAGATCGCGGATCTGTTGACCCAGCTTTCGGAAATCAAAGCAAAGCTTGACGATATGGAGCTTTCCTATTCCGTACTCTCCGCGGAGGCCGACGGGTTGAAAAAGAAGCTTGAGGAGGCCGCCGCCGAAGCCGGGGTGAAGGATGCGGAGATAGAGCGTCTGAAAAGCGCCTGCGACGAGGGCGAGGACGAACGGGAGCGCAAAGCCGAAATGTACGACGGTATGTCGTCACAGCTCGGAGATATACTGATAGCGGCAAACAGGAGCGCTGATTCGATCATATCCGAAGCGAATGAAAAAGCCGCTAAGATCGGCGAAGCCGCCGCCGCGTCGGCGGAGGAGCTTAAGCGCGGGTTCGCCTCTAAGATGACGCGCATATCGTCAGCGATAAAGAACAACGCGCGCGCGGCGACCGAGAATTTCCGTGCGGAGGTCAAGGCGGAGCTCGACGATCTGAGGGCGCTGCTCGCCGACACGATGAAGACGGTGGACGAGCGCGGTGCGGCCTTCAACGAAAAGGCTGACAAGCTTGAAAAACGGCTCGACGCAGATCTTGACAACACCGTGACAGAGATCGACAAGGAAATAGAAGCGCTCAAAGAGATACGCTGAAAAATCCCGGGATAATTTGAATATTAAAAAACACCGGCTGAAGCAAGGACCACCGTTCCCTGCTTCAGCCGTTTTTTTGACGTTTGTGTGTTTATTATATAGATTTGACCGAATATTTACAATATCTGACCGGTGTATATATCGTTTTTCAATAATTTTGTGGTACAATCGCGGCGGAGGGATGAAAATGAAAGACCTTTTATTCGTATACAATCCGCATTCCGGAAAGGGAAAGATAGTCAACGCCCTGTCCGATATCGTGTCAGTATTCACTGCCGCGGGCTACGACGTCACGGTGCATCCGACCTCGGCGCCGCTCGACGGGCACGATTACATCGCCGCGCACGCGGGCGAATACTCGCTCGTCGTCGTGGGCGGAGGCGACGGGATGCTTCACGAGCTGCTCGGCGGTCTGCGCGAATCCGGCTGCGGCGCCGCCTGCGGCTACATCCCGTCCGGCACGATAAACGATTTCGCGCGCTCGCTCGGCATACCGAAAAACCCGGTCAAAGCGGCGGCGGTCGCCGTGTCGGGCAATTACAGCGTCGTCGACTGCGGTCTGTGGAACGGCAGGGTGTTCTCTTACGTCGCGGCGTTCGGCGTATTCACCGACGTCGGGTACACGACCGACCAGAAGATGAAGAACGCGATCGGACCTTTCGCCTATTATCTCGACGTCCTGCACGGCATGGATCTCAAGAACTTCCGCGCCTCGTCGGTGCGCGCGGCGCTTACCGTGAACGGCCGGACGTACGAGGACGATTTCATCTTCGCGCTGACCGGCAACACGCACTCCGTCGCGGGCCTCACGGGAATCGTTCCCGAAGGCGCGTCGATGTGCGACGGCCTGCTCGACTACACGTTTCTGAAAACTCCGAAAAGCATCGCGGACATCGAGCTGATCCAGTCCTCGATCCTCAGCCGTAAATTCGATCCGTCCGTGATCGTGTCCGGCAGGGCTGAAACTCTCAGCGTCAAAACCGACCGGCCCGTCAAATGGACGCTCGACGGCGAATACGGAGGCGAGGTCGACGAAGCTACCCTGCTCTGTCTGCCGTCCTCGGTCAAAATAGCCGTTCCGTAAAAACTCCGGTGCGGGATGATCCTCACCGGAGTTTTTTATTCCGTCCTGTGCAGCGCTTTTGAAAGCGGCGGCAGGGCGGCTTTTATTATAAGCCCGTTAAGCGTGCCGGTCACCGCGGCGGCGACGAGCAGTACCGGCAGATAATAAAACACGTAACCGTCCCCGAGCATCAGCGCCGCGACGGCTGTCTGTCCGACGTTGTGAGTCACCGCGCCGCCGACGCTGACGCCGACGTGACCGAACCTGTTCGTCTTTTTGAGCAGTACCATTACGGCGAAGCTCAACACGCCGCCGCACAGACTGTATATGAACGACGTGAAGCTTCCGAATACGAGCCAAAAGACCGTGATCTTCGCCGCGCTGACGAACGCCGCTTCGCCCGTCCCGAGCAGATAAAGCGCCGCCATAACCAGGATATTGGCGAAGCCCGGTTTGATACCGGGGATGCCTGCGATATCGGACGGAAGCAGGAATTCGAGATATCCGACGGCGACCGCGAGCGCGGCGAGCACTCCGGTCAGGGCGATCCTTACAGCTTTTTTCATACCGTGAAATCGACACCGCCCTTCCCCGTCACGCGGACCGTGACGCCGCCCGGCAGGCAGATTATCGATTCGCCGCTTTGGCTTATCGGCTTATGGTGCACGCAGACCTGTCCGCGGCAGACGGCTGAGCTGACGAACGCCTCACCGTCCTTTATCGTGACGACACAGATCCCGTCGACGTCGACAGCGGCGTCCTCCGACAAAGGATAGCTGCCGTAAAGCTTTCCGTTCAGCGTTATCTCTACCCTCTCGCCCTCGGACTTTGTAAAATAAAACACACAGAACAGGATCGCGGCGCACAGAACGACCGCGGCAAGCAGCAGTAAATCGTGTCTGATCTTATCTTTCATACGATGCAAACCCCGCCGTCCTTTCCGCACTCCCGTCCGCTTTTATCCACAAAGCCTCGGCGTCATACGACTGCGCCAGAGCTTTTCCGTCCTGTACACTCATGCAGAACAGCGCCGTCGACAACGCGTCCGCGTACGCGGAGCTGCCGCAGATCACCGTCACGGAGCGGTACAGACCGGCGGGATAAAGCGTATCCGGGTCGATTATATGGTGATATCTGACGCCGTCAATCTCATAAAACCTCTGATAGTCGCCGCTCGTGACGACGGCGAGACCGGACACGGCGAGTTTCGTATACAGCCCGCCTTCGGGATCGGTCACGCCTATGAGCCAGTTGCCGTCTGGTTTGGCACCGCCGGTGACGACGTTGCCGCCGACGTCGAGCGCGAAGCTGATAACTCCGCTCCTCTTCACCGCCTCCGCCGCCCTGCCCGCGGCGTAGCCCTTTGCGACTGCGCCGAGATCGAGGCTGAGTCCGGGATCTGTGAAGCTGATCTCGGAGCCTTCTGTTTTCACAAACTGAAATCCCGTGTGCTTCGCCGCCTCTTTCAGGCTTTCCATATCGGGCAGCCTGTCCGCTGATTCACGGCAGTCGTGCCAGATCGATAAAACGGAGCCGAGCGAGGCGTCGAGCTTGCCGCCGGACAACCCGTAAAACGTCTTGCAGACGCCGAGCAGCTCGATTAACTCCTCCGGCACCTCCACCGGCTGCGATCCGGCGAGGCGGTTGACGGTCGCGGCGTTGTTGACGCCTTCGTATTCGTTGTAGATATCGAATATGCGGTGCAGACGCAGAAGCTCGCCGTGAAGCGCTTCGCACGCCCGATCAAACTGCGCTTCTGAATCGCAGTACGCGGAAAACTCCGTGACCGTGTCGAACGTGTCGGCATACGTCACGGAGTATCTTTTCTGTGTTTTCCCGCACGACGCAAACGTCAGCAGGACGATCAGCGCGGACAGCGCCGCACAGATTCTTACGGCGTTTTTCATATTCGTTTGACAATGATGCCGGCCGGGCATTTCTCGGCGCATCTGCCGCAGCCCGTGCATTTGCTCTGGTCTATGTGCGCGAGATTGTTTTCCACGGTTATCGCGCCGGATTCGCATACGCGGGCGCACAGACCGCAGCCGATACAGCCGTCCGTGCACGCTTCTCTTACCGCCTTGCCCTTGCCCTTTGACCAGCAGCGGACGACGTATTTCGTGTCGTACGGTATCAGTTCTATCAAGCCGTTGGGGCAGGCGTCGACGCAGCGGCCGCAGGCGCGGCATTTTTCCGGATCGACGATCGCCAGCCCGTCCGCCACGCGGATCGCGTCGTAGGGGCAGAACGCGGCGCACGTGCCGAAGCCGCAGCAGCTGTAAGCGCATTTTTTAGAGCCGTGACCGGGCGCGAGATACGCGATACGGCAGTCGTGCGTGCCGGTGAAGTCGTAATTCGCACTCGTTTTCGTGCAGTTGCCGGAGCAGCGCACGTACGCGGTCATACGCTTCTTTTCCTCAACGGTAACACCTAAAATACCGCTTATTACGGCGGGATCGGACGCCGTGCACAGTCCGGGATCGGCGCCTTCCGCCACGACGGCGTGCGCGTAAGCGTCGCATCCGGCGTAGCCGCAGGCACCGCAGTTTGAGCCGCCGAGCGCCTTTCTCAGCTCAGTCTCGCGCGGGTCGACCTCGACCTTGAATTTTTCACCGAGGAAACCGAGAAGTATCCCTATGACGATACTGACTCCGGCTATCACGCCGCAGGCGATGAGCACCGGCGTGAGCGTCAGGGCGGCGGGCAATAAATTCATATTCATACGGCCCTCCTAAAACGACACGCCCTTGAAGCCGAAGAACGCGATCGCCATAAGTCCCGCCGCGAGCAGGACTATCGGCATACCGCGGAACGCTTTCGGAATCTTGTTGTATTCGATCCGCTCGCGGATTCCCGCCATGAGGACTATCGAGATGAGGAAGCCCGCGGCGGTGCCTATCGAGAACACCATCGTGTCAAAGAATCCGTAGCCCTTCTGCGCGCTGTCTATCGCGACGCCGAGCACGGCGCAGTTCGTCGTTATCAGCGGCAGATAGACGCCGAGCGCCTTATAGAGCGCGGGTATCTTCTTTTTAAGTATGATCTCGACCGTCTGCACGAGTGCGGCGATTATGAGGATAAACGCTATCGTTCGCATATAGACGAGCTCGAGCGGGATCAGTATGAAAGTGTTTATCAGATAAGTTATTGCCGAGGACAGCGTGATGACCACCACGACGGCGGTGCCCATGCCGGCCGCGGTCTGCGTCTTTTTAGAGACGCCGAGGAACGGACAGAGTCCGAGGAAACGGCTCAGGACCACGTTATCGAGCAGCGCGAAGTTTATCAGTCCGAGGATGAAACCGGTCAGATATTTCATTTCTCTTCATCCTCCTTCTTTCCTATACTGCAGGAGGAATCCATGCAGGAGGCGCAGTTGCCGGAACAGAATTTCTCCGGCGGCTCGGTCTTGCTCTTGCCGATCTTCAGCTTGTTCTGAAGTGCTGTGAGACCCGCGAGCACGAAGAACGCGCCCGGCGCCATTATCATTATCGTCGCGGGGACGAAGCCTTCCGGCATTATATCAAAACCGAAGACGCTGCCCTTGCCGAGCAGTTCACGGAACGAGCCGATCAGCGTCAGAGCGACCGTAAAGCCGAGACCCATGCCGAGGCCGTCGAAGAACGACGCGACAGGCGGGTTCTTCGAGGCGTACGCCTCCGCTCTGCCGAGAATGATGCAGTTTACCACGATAAGCGGTATGAAAAGCCCGAGCGAATGATAAAGCGGACGCACGTACGCCTGCATCAAAAGATCCACGATCGTGACGAACGACGCGACGATCACTATATACGCCGGCATCCTCACGCGGTCGGGTATGAATTTCCGCAAAAGCGATATTATAAGATTAGACATCATAAGCACCGCGCCGGTCGACAGTCCCATGCCGAGACCGTTTATCGCCGACGTCGTGACCGCGAGCGTCGGACACATGCCGAGCATGAGGACGAACGTCGGGTTTTCCTTAATGATGCCGTTGTAAAGTCTTTCAAAAGGTTTCAGCAACGTCTTCACCTCCCGTCAGCGTGCGCGCGGCAGAACGCGGCGGCGGTATTCACCGCTTCGATCACCGCCTTTGTCGTGATCGTCGCGCCCGTTATCGCGTCTATCTGGCCTTCGCCGGGATCGCCGTTTTTGACGTAGCCGATCTCGGCCGCCGTTTGTCCTTTGAACTGGGCGATCCATTCCTCGTCCTGGCAGTTCGCGCCGAGACCGGACGTCTCGCTCATCGACGTGACGCGCACGCCCGTGATCGGCCCGTCGACTCCGACGCCGACTGACAGCACGATGTCTCCGCCGTAACCGTTATGCGAAACGGCTGACACGACGGTGCCGACGAAATTCCCGTCACCGTCCTTTGCCTCGTACGCCTCGACGACGTACGCGCCGGAGCGGCCTTCGTTGAAGCGGTCGACCTCGGAGGCGTCTATCGCCTCGAAGCTTTCCGCGCTCTCCGATACGAGATAAAACGAATCCGTCTTCTCCTTCGCCTCGGCTTCGGCGATCTTCGGCGAGGTCAGCATATGGACGAGCGACAGGCACAGCGCCGCGGCGATGGTTATCGCGAGCAGTGACAGAGTGTCTTTTATGATGCTCTTTTTCATTGCTTCTTCACCCCTCTCCTGACTCCGAAGGGCTTCGGATACGTCCATTTTTCAATAAGCGGCGTCAGCAGGTTGGCGAGGATTATCGCGAACGATATACCCTCGTACATACCGCCGAAGCAGCGTATGACCGCCGTGAAAAGACCGACGCAGACGCCGAAAATGATCTGTCCCCAGAACGTCACGGGCGTCGTCGTATAGTCGGTCGCCATGAACACAGCCGCGGCGAGCAGACCGCCGCCGAGCACGTGCACGGTCAAATAATTCAGCGTTATCGGCTCGCCTTTTATCGCGGTGAAAAGCGCGACGAAAGCGACAGTCGAGACGACGACCGACAGCGGCACTTTTATCGTTATGACGCGCCTGATCAGCAGATACGCCATGCCAACGAGTATCGCTATCGCGGACGTCTCACCGATCGAGCCGGGGTGATTTCCGACGAACATCTGCGCGTAGCTGACGTAGCCTCCGTCCCTGACGAGCTGCAGCGGCGTCGCTGCGCTCACCGCGTCGACTCCGCCGACGCCGGGATACGTGGTCATTATGCCGGAGAACGCGAGCACGAGGAAGCACCTCGCCGTCAGAGCCGGGTTCATGAAGTTCTGTCCGATACCGCCGAAAAGCATCTTGACGACGAGTATGGCGAAAACGCCGCCGATGACCGGGATCCACCACGGCGCGGTCGAATAGAGGCTGAGCGCGAGTATAAGGCCCGTGACGACGGCGGAAAGATCCGACACCGTGACGGGAAGCTTCATCAGCTTTTCATATACGAACTCCGTCAAAACGCATGACGCCACGCTTATCGCCGTGACGAGCAGCGCGCGCCAGCCGAAATAGACGAAGCCGAATATCATCGTGGGCGACAGCGCTATTATCACGTCGAGCATCACCGTCTGAGTGGTGCGCGTCGTTCTTATATGCGGAGATATTGAAACGTTTAGCGTTTTCAATTCGATTATCCTTTCGTACCGTTATTGGCTTCCCCGACCGCGGCGGCGGCTTTTTTCTTTTCGAGAAGCACGAACTGCTTCGCCGCGACGATGGACTGCGAGAGCCGGCGCTTCGCGGGGCAGATATACGTGCAGCTGCCGCAGCCGATGCACTCGAGTCCGTGCAGGTGCTCGAATTCCGCGAAATCGCGCTCGTCCGCAGTGTTCTTCAGCTTTATCGGCATAAGATGCTCGGGACACACGGTCAGGCATTTCCCGCACCTGATGCATTCGGACGGATTGTATACCCTGTCGCGCTTATAAGCGAGGATGCACGAGGTCGCTTTATTGACCGGCAGGTCGAGATTGTAGACGGCGAAGCCCATCATCGGGCCGCCGAAGATCACTTTTTCCGGCTCCGCGGTAAATCCGCCCGCCGCTTCTATCAGTTCCTCCGCCTTCGTTCCGATCGGGACGAGGAAGTTCGACGGTTCCTTAACGGCGTCGCCCGTCACCGTCACGACGCGATGCGTCAGCGGCTTGCCGTACGCCACGGCGTCGGCGACGGCGATCACCGTCGAGAAGTTGACGACGATACAGCCGGCGTCCGCCGGGAGCATTTTGGAGTTTATGCGGCGCTTCGTGACCGCCTCTATGATCATCCTTTCGCCGCCCTGCGGGTATTTCTTTTTGAGCGGCAGGACCGAGACGTTGTCGTATCCCTGACATGCCGCCGAGACGGCCTCTATCCCGTCGGGCTTGTTGCCTTCTATGCCGATGACTCCGACGGATCCCGGGAAAAGCGAGGTGAGTATCCTCATCCCGAGCACCGCCGCCTCCGGCCTCTCGAGCATCAGGCGGTGGTCGCAGGTGATGTCCGGCTCGCATTCGGCGCCGTTGCAGATGACGTGGTCGATGTGAAGCCCGTCCTTTACGGAGAGCTTTAAGTGCGTCTGAAAT
>JAGDCE010000357.1 GCA_017958705.1 Clostridia bacterium | reverse complement strand
TTGCAATCGGTTTTTTCATGCGTTCCACGCCCCTTTCCGACGGCCGTTTCCTTCGCCCGAAGGAGACAAAATACATTATCCCAAAATTATCCTACTATACAGAATATATTATAATCCAAAACGCGCGATTTTGCAAGTGAAACATTGCCCGCGGGCGAATATTTCGCCCGCGGGCTTGTATTATTCCGCCTTTTGTGGTATTATAAAAAGCGAAGGGAGTGAGCCCCCGTGAGAAACAACGATACGCTTTATATAGTCGTGCCCTGCTACAACGAGGAGGCGGCGCTGCCGGAGACCTCGCGCGTGCTGCTCGGGCGCGTCGCGGAGCTCGCCGAAGGCGGGCGCGTTTCGGCGGAGAGCCGCGTGCTTTTCGTCGACGACGGCTCGAAGGACGGGACCTGGGATTTCATCGCGGGCCTGAAGGCGGTCAGCCCCTACGCCGCGGGACTCAAGCTCTCGCGCAACCGCGGGCACCAGAACGCGCTGCTCGCCGGCCTGCTCGCCGCGAAGGAGGACGCCGATATGGCGATCTCCGTCGACGCCGACCTGCAGGACGACGTTTCCGTCATCGACGGCTTCCTCGATAAGTATTACGAAGGCTTCGACGTCGTCTACGGCGTGCGGAGCGACCGCAGCAGCGACTCCGCCTTCAAGCGCGGCACCGCGCGGCGGTATTACAGGACGCTGCGCAAAATGGGCGTCGAGATCGTGCCCGACCACGCCGACTGCCGTCTGATGAGCAAACGCGCGCTTCAGGCGCTCGCGGAGTTTAAGGAGGTCAACCTCTTCCTGCGAGGGCTCGTGCCGCTCGTCGGCTTCCCCTCCGCGACGGTGGAGTATCCGCGCCGCGAACGCAAGGCGGGCGAATCGAAGTATTCGCTGAAAAAGATGCTCGCGCTCGCCTGGCAGGGCGTGACCTCGATGTCGGTCCGCCCGATACGGCTGATACTTTCGCTCGGCGTGACGCTGCTCCTGCTCGGGATTGCCGCGCTGATCGCGTTTTCGATCGTCGCCGCCTGCGGACACCCCGAATGGCAATGGACGATAATCCTCGCCGCGATCGCCGCCGCCTGCGGCCTGAACCTCACCGCGACAGGCATAGTTGGCGAGTACGTCGGCAAGGTCTACCTCGAAACCAAGGCGAGACCGAGATATATTGTTGAAGATTACTTCAAGTAATAACAATCTTGATCATAAACAAACAGAGCGTATGCAAAGCATACGCTCTGTTTTTATTTCAGGTGAATTATACTATCAAGTGCAACAGAAAGGGAAATAAAAAAGCAGTTCATACGAATCTCTGGTAGAATAGAATCACCACAAACCAAACTACCAAAAAGGAGACTCGTATGAACTACAAACATCTTACCATAGAAGAGCGGTGTTGTCCCGAGTGTTTTTTTCCAGGTACTGCAGGTCTCCGAAGCGCTCTTCATAGAGTCCGTCAAGCCCACTCTCCTGCATAAGCGGCAGAATCGGGATATGGTTCTTTTTCGCAAACGGTATGTCGATATCTATCGTGCGGCATTTCTCCGTGAGGAGTTTCTTTGTCACCGGCGTCACAAACAAAGCCATCTGCCCGAGCTCCGTGGCAAAGTCGGAATACTCCTCTTCCGTATACCATATCGCGCAATCGAAAATGCTCAGTATCTCTTTCGAAATGCTTTCAAAATGCTTTTGAAAATCGTCCGGGTGGCAAGTGAAATAGACCCTTTGCTTCCCCTGCGGGTTTACGTTTTCTTTAGTTTTGTAATACATATCGACATCTCCTTTCAATAAGCACATGGACTCGCGCGTTAATCAGTAGCTACCCTGCTGTCCTTGCGTTTATCTTCCTCACTCAGCCTGGAGAAAGCGACAAGATCATGATGAATCTTTGCAAGGTCGTTGCGGCTGTTTTCGTCATTAGATCCGCTATAGACGTATCCTTCCGAACGCATATAAGCGTTCCACCTGCGGTGTTCAAGGCGCTCAATAATGTCCCTCTCCTCGGCGGCGAGCTGCGTTTCTTCCTTATCCGCTCCCGTAACGCCAAGCTCCCTACGTACTTTTTTGTGCATCGCTGAGGCTACGGACGAATTGTAATTGTATTCATAACGCCAGAATTCTTCCTCCGCTCCCCAACGCTTGTGCAGCTTGAGCGCCTCGGCCTCGAGTTCGGAATTCATTATCACCTTTTCAGAATAGCAGCTGTCAGTATCGCCGATAAAGTCGATATCATATGACCGCCCCTTGAAATTCACTACCCCGTCAAGCGCGCACTTTTCCTCGGGATTGCGTACCACGGCGCGAATGACCGGCTTTGCGCCGACCCTCTCGAACAGCATGCGGAGTTCGACAGCAGTCCTGGTATTATTCTCGTCGGAATCCAGGCAGACGAAAACGTAGGTCGCATCGGTCAGCTTCTCGATCTCGTCCGCGAAGGACTTCGTCGTCACGTCGCAGCCAGAGTGGATGCGTATCGTATACTCGGCTTCGCCGGGGATGCTTACGCCGTTCAGTTTCTCGCTCATAAGCTCCGGAGCCAGCGCCGAAAAGCGCTCTTCGGCGCGTTCATCCTTATCGAAGGCGTCAATTGTAATATCATATCCGTCCATCTGGCAATACCACGTAAGTGCCTTCAGCATTTCCGTGCCGTGCCGCCCCATGCCGACGATGACCGCGCCTATCTTTTTATTTCCGCCCTCGATCGGCTTCGCGTTTAGGAAAAGCTCACGCCCGTTCTCGTAGAGACTGCGGTCGATAAGCAACCTGACCTCGTTAACGCGGCGCAGTTTCATTTTTCCGCGATCCGCATTCGCCAGTATGAGCGCGCCGGACGTCTCGGTCGAAAAGACGTAGAGCTCCGCGCTTTCTCTGTCGCGGTAACGTTCAAGCAACGCAAGCGACTGGTCGACGTTTTCTGCCTCGTCCTCTCCAATCGCGAAAAAGACCAGCGGTGCTTTTCGGAAGTGAAATCCGAAGTTCACTACGGAAATGCCTTTTTTGAAGCAGACGGCCTTCAGTTCTCTTGCACGCTCCGCGAGCTCGAACGAGGTCTCCTCGTTGTTCTCGAAAACGTCGGTGTACACTATCGTCGCGCGCTTGTGGTTCTTCCTTATATCTGTGCCGAGGGAGATCGATCTGCCGTTCAGTTCGGAAAAAACGTAGGCGGGTCTGAAAAACCGCACCGCGTATCTGATGAAAGACACCGCGTTTTTAAAGAAAGATACCAGGAACCCGAACGTCATGATTGGAGCCACCACGTACGCGATGGAAATGTATGCCGAATACACGTTCTCAAGCGCCGCACTGCTACAGCAAATGCTGTCTATTACGCCTCTGTCGGCGTCGATCGTGAATATCTGAAGCGTGTTATGGAACGAATAAGCCGCGGCCTTCAGTATGCGACTTGAAGAGTCCCCCATTGTCTCGTAAAATACAGGCAGCATACAGATGAAAACGGAAATGAACATTCCCCCGAAGATGATTTTAAATGGCGTCAGCACCCTGCCTCTTTTATACTTCATTCCTACAATAACTGCGAACAAAATCGCCGTCACAAGTAACGTCATCGAGAGCGCAAAACATATGATCCAATTCATGCGCAGATCCCCCATCTGTTTAATTCTTTTATTATAACACATAATTGCGGTTTTTTCAACCTACGCGCACGCGGTGATTTAGCGATTGCCGCAGTAATACAAAAGAGAGCGTATGCGCGCATACGCTCTCTTTGGCTTTTGAGATCTTACTCCGTCGCGAAGTTGGTGAAGTAGCCCTGGATAAGGACGACGGGCGTGCCTCTGTCGCCGCTGCCGCTGGTCAGGTCGCAAAGGCTGCCGAGCAGGTCGGTCAGGCGGCGCGGGGTCGTGCCCTGCGACTGCATGTTGCCGACGAGGCTCTTATCCTTCTCGCGGATGCGGGAACGCATCGCCTCGGCGAGCGCCTCGCCGCTGAGCGACGCGAACTAGTTATCGGCGAAGTACTTCATCTTCGGCTCGTTGGGCGTGCCCTCGAGGCCGGCGGTGTAAGCCGGGGACACGACCGGATCCGCGAGCTCCCAGATGCCGCCGACGGGATCCTTGAAGCCGCCGTCGCCGTAGACCATGACTTCGATATGCTTGCCGGTCGCTTCATAGAGCGAGGCGGCGAGCTTCTCGACGAACTTGTCGGCGTCGCGCGGGAAAAGCTTGACCTTTTCCTCGGTCGCCTTGTTGCTGCCGAGCAGGCCGTACTTCGGGTTGAAGCCGCTGCCGTCGACGGG
>JAGDCE010000356.1 GCA_017958705.1 Clostridia bacterium | reverse complement strand
TGCCGTTTCTGCGCTCGAAGTTGCCGTTCTGGAAATCGGACGCGGAGCTGATGCCGCAGTCGGTATAAACGCTCGTCGGCTTGATCGACAAAAGCGTGCCCGCGGCGTCGTATTTGTTTTTGTAGATATGCACGTCGCGCACCGGCGAGTAATCGTCCGTCTCCGAATTGTCGAACGGACCGCCGTAATACGGGTTGTCGCACCACGTGCCAACGGAGCAGCCGCCGGACAGCACGTTGTCATACGCCGTTATATTGTATATTTCCTGCTTTGAAAGATCCGGGTTGTCGGTGCCCCACGTGATGAAAGTGAGTCCGTGACCGCCGAACAGATCGCTGTGGCATACCGTAACGTCATGCACGCTGTTGTCGCGGTCGGGATCCGCGCTCCACCAGACGAGCCCTCTCGGGTCGTTATACGAGGAGGTGAGCGTCACCGCGTCGTCGTTGGAATACAGGAAGCACCTGTCTATCTTTATATCGTGGCAGGCCGAGCTCAGACCTATGCCGTCGCCCGAGGCGCACGTCGCCTCGCGCATAGTCACGTCCGAGATATAAACGCGGCTGCAGTTGAACAGCGGCAGATGATAGCAGTTCGCACGGTTTATCGTGACGCCGCTTATCTGTACGTCCGTGCAGTCGACGAGCGCAAGCGCAATGAGGTGGATGCGGCTGCTGCAGCCGGTCCAGATCGTCGCGCCGTTCACGCCGTCGTCGCATTCCGAGCCGACGTCGTTGAGTCTTATCCTTCCTTTACCGGTGATCTTTACATTATGCGCCTGATGCGCGTAGACGAGCGGATAGTTATGGCAAAGTCCCGCGTGCGTCCAGTTGACGCCTGGGATCGAAACGTCGTGACCGCGCGCCGGTTCGTATTTGTAATCGGCGTCTCTCGGCGACTGCCACAGCACCGCCCCCTCGTCGATATAGAGTTCGACGTTGCTTTTGACGTCGATGCACGTGGCGATATAACGCTTGCCGTACGCCGAACCGTCGCCCGGGATGACGACTCTGCCGCCGCCCGCGGCCGACGTGTCGTCGATCGCCTTCTGTATCGCGTCCGTATCGTCGGTGAAACCGTCGCCTACGGCGTTATACGGCGCGTCGGTGACCTTTACTTCATTCTCCGGCAGATCGAAGGCGTACGGATTCTCGGAATATTCGTAATAATTCTGTATCGTGAACCAGTCGGAAACGAAAACTCCGCCGCACACCGCCGTGAAATGTGACGACAGGCGGCTGACCCTGCCGCCGCTCAGGCTGAAGCTGATCTTCGCCTCGTCGCCGTCAGCCACGGCGCTGCCGATCTTTCTCATGCGCGACAGCGATTTGTTATAATTCGTGATTGAGGTCTCGTACAGATCGACTCTCTTTCCCGCATATTCCGGCAGGAGCTTCAGCGTCGCCGTGACCTCGTCGTCCTTCGCTACGCACGAGACGAAGCTGCCGGCATAGCTGTAAACCGGGTCCTCACGCTCGAACGTTATCGCGTCGATATATATCGTGCCGCCGCTGCCGCCGACGGGCTTGAGTCGAAAGCCGCGCAGATATCCGTCGCATTCATCCGTGTCCGACACGTTGAAATAGTACGTGAACCAGTCGGAACCCGGTGCAACGTCGAATTCTTTCGATCTTTTTTCGTTGTATTCGGGATGCGTGTCCGTCACGTAAGACAGCTTTATCCGCTCCGTATCCGAGTCGTTTTTCAGCCTGACGCAGAAAGTATTTCTGAGCGGCAGCTTCATCGAATAACGGTCGCCCGGCGCGGTATCGAGATACACGGACGTTATCGCGCCGCTCTGCGGCCATGCGAACACGCCGTCCTTCACATACGGGCGCTCTTCTTTGTCCGTTTCAAATTCGAACAGTTTTGCCGTGTCTTCTTTTTTGAATTCGAAATCGTAATTTATGACGCTTATATCTACGTTTGAAAACTCTATGTTTTTGACCTGCGGCTGAGTGTTGTATCCCTGTATCAGGAAATATCCCTGCTCCATGTCGCATTCGCTCGTGTCCGAACAGCGGCAGACGAGCTTTCCGTCGATATACCACATCAGCACGTTCTGCCCGAGCACGTATTTGAAATGGTGCCAGTTGTTAAGGTCGAGCGTGTACTCGGTATTCGACGTTTTGAGCGCTTCGGTCGGCTTCATCAGCCTGATTCGCAGGTAGTTGCCCACAGTATTAAGCTCGAAGAAATATTCGGCTTTGCCGCAGGTGTAGCAGAAGCCGACGTTGCCGTCGACCGTGCCGTAGCTGTCGATAATGCGCAGATCATATTCGATGCAGTTATACGAGAGCTGCTGTTTCGTCTTGATCCAGCCCATCGTCGTTTTCGCTTTGCCCTCGTAATAGGCGTCTTCGCCCTCGCCCTGCAGTGACCAGGCGCTTTTCTTCCACTGAATATCAAGCCCGTACACGATTTCGGATGCGGCTCCCGCCGCCGGGACTGCGAGCAATGACGCCGCAAGCAGTAAACTCATGATCCTTTTCATATCCTCTCTCCCGTTATATAGCACGCTCGTGACTGTCGTATTTGCAGTATTGTTTTCATGTCATGCCTTGTTGTGTCTGCAACTGCATTTTATCACAGAAACAAGCCGCAGTCAACTTAAAAACAGGATTTTATAATAATTTTTTATTTGTTTTTCACCCGCTTTTCATTTTTGTATGATACCATGAAAGCGGAAAGGGGTGAGAGTATGAAAAAACACAAATACTTGTGGGCATGCGTCTACGCGGTCGTGCTTGCCGCGTTCACCCTTTACGCTTGCCTTGACACGTTCGTCATAACGCGCATATACGAGGTGCCGGAGCAGCCGGTATTTCAAGCCGGCAATACGACAAAAACCACTGACGAAAACACCGTTTCGGATCCGCAACAGACCGTGACCGAACCGGACACAGAAACGGAGGGCTTGACAGAATCCCAGACTGATCCGACGCAAATACCGGCAACGGAGCCGGTCGTGACCGAAGACGGTTACGAGGATGAAAATATAAAGATAACGGTGACCGAGTACAGGTATCTGGACTCGAACGTATTCGTCGCTGACGTGCTCCTTTCCTCTCCCGAATATCTGAAGACGGCGTTCGCGCGGTCCGCGTACGGCAGGAATCTTACGGAAAAGACCTCTGCAATGGCGGAGCGCGAGGGAGCTTTGCTCGCGATAAACGGAGACTACTACGGCGCGCGGGTCAAAGGATACGTCATCCGCGGCGGCGTGCTTTACAGAGACACGAAGAACAGGGGCGCGGACGATCTCGTGATCTACGGAGACGGTACGATGAAGATAATCTGCGAGGACGACGTGTCGGCCGAACAGCTGCTTGCGGACGGCGCCGTCGACGTGCTGTCTTTCGGTCCCGGGCTGATATCGGACGGAGCCGTCACGGTTTCGCCGAACTACGAGGTCAGTCAGGCCATGGCGAGCAATCCGCGCACCGCGATCGGTCAGATCGATGAGCTGCATTATCTGTTCGTGGTGTCGGACGGGCGCACCTCCGAAAGCTCGGGTCTGTCGCTCTATGAGCTCGCCTGCTTCATGTCGGAACTTGGCGCGAAGACGGCTTACAATCTTGACGGAGGCGGATCGTCGACGATGATCTTCAACGGAAGCGTCATAAACAACCCGACGACGAACGGCAGAACGATTTCCGAAAGGAGAGTGTCTGACATTGTATACATCGGATATTAAAGCGAAAGCCCGGCGTACGTTCTATACGTATCTCGGGGTATACTTCCTCTGCTCCGCGTTCGGCGTGATATACGAGATGTTCTCTCACGGAGTGATCTCGTTCTTCATGCTGTTCTGCGGTATGCCGCCGCTGCTTTTCGGAGTGCTGCCGTTTTTCATAATATTCATGACCGGGCGCGGCTTCCCGCGCAGGCTCGCCTACAATCTTTACAACTCCGGCGTGGCGACGCTGACCGTCGGATTCGTATTCACCGGCGTTTTACAAATCTACGGCACGACGAACCCGCTGTGCAACGTTTATTTCATCGCCGCCGCGGCATTTCTGACCGCCGGCGCGATATGCTGGGTATGCGGCGCAAAAAAAGATAAAAAAACACTTGAAAAAAATAAAAACGTATGATATACTCGTATTATAAGAGTCATCGTACCGCCCGGCTCTTTCGCCGGGCGTTTTTTCGGGAGTATTTATGAGCAAACTTGTATATATGAGATACGGCCGCGGCGGATCCATGCAGTACAGCGGTTATTCGTTTTCGGTAAAGGCCGACGGCGACGGCGCAAAGGTCGGGATAAGGAACAGCGGCGAAGCCGAGGAGCGTTTTTTCAGGACGTCAGCCGCCGTGCTCGACGAGCTTTCCGAAGTCATCGACGAATTCAGTCTCAGGCGCTGGGACGGCTTTCACAAAACAAACAAGCGCGTAATGGACGGAAGCTCGTTTTCATTCAGCGCACGCTATGACGACGGAAAAAGCATCAGCGCCGGCGGTTATATGATGACGCCGAAGAATTATTCGGAAGCCGTCAGCGGACTTTCCCGCGTGATCGGAAAACTGAGTTCAAATCACCTTCCCGACTACGTGTCGCTTTGCGCTCAGTGCTCTGCACTGACCGAGGGCGTACCGCACGTCACGGCGAACCTCGCAAACGTCTCCGCGCTTATATACGGAGCACTCGGCGAGATCAACTGGGCGGGCTTCTATCTGCTTGAAAACGGCACGCTCGTTCTCGGACCGTTCCAGGGGAAACCGGCGTGCATCGAGCTGTCGGTCAGTGAAAACGCCGGCGTCTGCGGACAGGCGGCTTTCAGGGACGAGACGATCGTC
>JAGDCE010000355.1 GCA_017958705.1 Clostridia bacterium | reverse complement strand
GTGACGCCGTCCTCGCAAAGCACCGTATAGGGGGTGCCGTCGGCCTGATAGTACGAATAGTAGCCGCCGCAGGCCGCGCAGTACCAGACGTCCTGCGCGTATCCCGTCGCGCCGCAGACCGCCACCGCCTGCGGATACTTGTTGATCGTGGTGAAACTCATATCCAGTCTTGCGACGTATACAGACGAACTCGTGGCGCCGTATCTCGTCGTGACGTGCAGTCCGACGACGAACTTGTCGATCAGATCAAAATCATACTCTCCGTTTTGCGGACGGATCGAGAAGTCGATCGCCGGAACGGTATTTGCGTAGGTATAATCGGGCTGATCCGCCGAGCCCTCCAAGGCGTACAGCTGCTTATAGGTGCCGTTGTTCAAGCGGAACTGCACGTTGTAGTTATAGGTGACAGCCGTATTCTGCTCGGCAAGGGCGCGGGTGGTCGCATCCGCTTCGATATAGCTGATCACGTTGTTGATGGTGCTCTCCCAGCCGTTTGCAGCGAACCAGTTGACAAAGAACGCTTTATAGGCGTTTCTCAACGCCAGTTTTTCGGCTTTCAGCGCCGGATCGGTCTCTTCTTTGTAATCGAAGTGCAGGGCGATATATTCATCGACGTCGAATCTCGGGTAGTTGTGATCGAGTTCGACCGTCGTACCGTGCAGCTTGTACTGACCGCAGGTCTGCGTATAGGGGAAGGTCAGCGCCGTCGGCTCCTCTTTATCGGTCTCCGCTCCGCAGACCGTGCAGACGTGATATCTGTAAGCGCCTTCGGCCTCATAGATCCACCCGGCGTCAGGAGCGACGGTGTGCGGGATCATCGGGACCGTCTGCGTGTTCGTTTCTCCGCAGACCGTGCAGGTGTAGAGCGTTTCGCCCTCGGAGGAGCAGGTCGCGGGTGTCGTGATCACGCCCTCGTCCCAGCGGTGGCCGGGCGCTTCTTCGACGATCAGACTCTCGTCGTCCATGACCATCAGATGCACCGACGCGACGCCGTTGGCGGTGTGTTGGTTCAGCGCGCCGTTCGTGTAGAAGCTGACCTTCCGGCCGCATGTCGAACAGATATAGTATTCCTCCAGTCCGTCTTCCGTGCAGGTCGCGGCCGTCGCGGCGTGGTATTCCTGCGGGCCGACCCGCACTTCGCTGCTGTAAGCGTAGAAGTTCGACGTTCCCGCACTGTTGATGATCCGGATCGTGAGCTTTGCGCGCAGGCACGTGGTCTTCGTCAGATCGGAAAGGGCATCGAACGTGGTCGCTTTGACGTACGAGGCGTCGAAGGTCTCAAGAGGAGAGCTTCCGCTCTGTTCGAAATAGGTGCGCTCGTCGTTTGCAAGATCAGCGTCGGTCGCCGCGGCACGCTCCCAGGAGGGTCTGTACGCGACGCCGTAGGAAGGCGTGTAGCCGGACAGGCTGTTGTTGGCGTTATAGTAAGTACGCGCTTCGCTCAAGATCTGGCTGCACATCGAGTTGAACGCCGTTCCGGCGTCCGCGTCGGCGGCTGCAAGCCACGCGGCGATCGGTTCGAGATAGTTCGAGAGCGCATTCTCTGCACGCTGCACTTCCGTCTTGGTCTTCGCTGTGAATAAATTGGTCAGCAGCGTAAGATGCTGCGTCTGATCGTACAGTACTATGGTGTCCATATCGAGAGTCAGTTTCATGCTGTGCAGATGCCCGGCGTTTGTGACCGTGATACCGAACGTGCCCGCATGATAATCGTTTCCGAGCGCCGGCAGCGTGAACAGCCCGAGCAGGGAAGCGGTCAAAAGGACTGCGAGGACCGCGGACGTCACTTTCAGATGGATCTTCATATTACCTCCTGTACTCATCTTTACCAAAAAGGATAAAAATGGATGAATTGTATAAAATTCTACTATAATCATAACATAATTTTAACAAAAAATCAACATTATTTTTCCCGTGAACGAAAAAACCGTCCCGGAAGACCCGGGACGGCTTACGACTCCTGCGGAGCGCGTTATTTCAGAGATTCTCTGTGGAGGCGGAACTCCACCGAGCGGTTGAGGTATTCAAGGTATTCGTCGTCGCGGCACATCGCCTTGCCGGAGGCGTCGGAGAGCTTCGCCACGGGGCGGCCGTTGACGTACTGCAGCTTGATGACGATATTGAGCGGCGTCTTGTCGGTGTCGTTGGAGACGAAGGTGCCAATGCCGAAGGAGATCTTTGCGCGCCCGAAGAAATAGTTGTAGAGCTTCTGCGCCTTGTCGAAATTCAGACTGTCGCTGAAAAGAAGCAGCTTTGTGCGCGGGTCCACGCCGTATTTCTTATAGTGCGCGATGATCTTCTCGCCCCATTCGAAGGGGTCGCCGCTGTCGTGCCGCACGCCGGTGTAGTTGTTCACCATCGAGCGGTTGAAGTCGAGCAGGAACAGGTCCGTGGTCAGCGTGTCGGTGAGCGCCGTGCCGTTGTCGCCGAGGTACTCGTTGTACCAGTCCTGCATGGCGTAGTGGTTGGTGTAGGCGAGGGGGATGCTGTCGATGCCCTGATACATCTGCACGAATTCGTGCGCGTAGGTACCGATCGGCGTGAGGTTGTATTTCATCGCAAGGTAGACGTTCGAGGTGCCCGAGCAGTTCTGCGTTTCATACGCGAAGCGGCGCACCACCTCGTCCTGCCATTCTCTGGAAAGCCGGCGTCTGCAGCCGAACTCCGCGAAGCTGAAGGAGTAGACTCCCTCGTTGAACGCTTTGATCTTGGCGTTCAGCCGTTCCTCCGCGGACTTCCGCAGCGCCTCGTAGTCGTATTTCATGCGGAAATAGACCTCGTTGATGATCTCGAGCAGATAGATCTCGAACTGCATCGCCGAGAAGAGCGGCCCGTCGACAACGACCGACAGCTCGCCCTCCTCCGACAGCCCGACGCTCACGTAGTCCCTGATCGGGTGCCAGAGCCGCAGGAATTCCACGTAGTCGTTCTTGATGAAGCGGATCGAGCGCAGGTAGTCGAGCTCCTCTTTTTTGAAGCGCAGCGTGCAGAGGTGATCGACCTGCTCCTTGATCTCTTCGACCATTTCGGGCGTGAAGACCACGTTCTCGTTGCGGCATTTGAAATAGTACTGACCGCACAGGTCTGTGTGCTTGTGAAAGATCACCTGATCCATATTGAATTTGTAGAGGTCTGTGTCGAGCAGAGAAACGACGATCGGTTCGAGTTTCATTTTTTGTTCCTTTCAGAAGCGCGCGGACGCCGCGCGGACGTGTTTCGACCTGTTTTCTATCAGTATACACCCGTTTGCGCGAAAAATCAACACTTTTTGCATTTTTTGAAGGCCGCGCTTTTTTTGCCGCGCTCGCGCGCCCGTAAAAAACGCCGCGGCGCAGGACTGCGCAGGCGAAGCAGCAGATCCGTAAAAAACCGAGGCAAACGGTCACCGTTTGCCTCGGTTTTTGATTCATGCCCGTTTACGGTTCGCGCTCATTGACGCCCATGATCCGGGACGTACTGTAATTGCCGCTGTAAAAACTGTAAAGTCCTCTGGCACTGACAATGATCGTGTCCCCTTCCGCGGTGTCGTATTCTAAAAACGTGAACCTGAGCGAACCAGCACCGACGGTCGTGTTGTAAAACCTCTGCGGCGCGCCGAACTTTTCAAGGATCTCGGACAAATACCGGTCGTCTTCATATTTGATGCCTAAATAGGCGCCGAAGTCTTCTTTTGACGGGAGCGGCTTATTGCCGGCGTCGCCTGCGGCGGGGTCCGCCGCGCGATCATAGACGCGAACGATTCGGGACGTGCTGCAGTCAGCACCGTCGGGATCGCCGTACCAGCCGTCGGCTACGACGGTGACCGTTTCCCCTCCGGAGGTCTCATACTCTAAATACGATAACCAGGCCTCTTCATCTGTAGTGATGAACTGATAGCCATAGTATCTCCGGGGTTCGCCGAATTTTTGAAGAATCTCGGACAAATAATGAGGGTCGTTATCATAATTCGTGTTCAAGTAGGCGCCGAAGTCGTCTTTTGACGGAAGAACTTTTTCGGTTTGTTCATTCTTCGTTTCTTCCGGGGTCGAAGGGAGGTCCTGTCCGTTGTCTTTACTGTGCATAACAACGCAGGAAGTCAACAGCGCCGCGACGGCAAGAGACATCGCGATCAACCGGTATTTTTTCATACTCTTTCTCCTCCTTAACATATAAGCATATATTATGCGTTATCTGAAGTTTTAATTCGATATTCTGCCGTTCATTGATCAGTCGTTTGTCATGATGTGCTATAGGGTTCTAAAGAGAAGTATCCAACAAATGTTGCATAATCGTAATCACCAATAATCCTACCGCACTCTTGTGGGTCAAAGATCAAAAGACCATTTGAATCTAACATGGTTACATTGTGTGAACCGGGTTTATGAGACCAGATTCCATTTGAGTTTTGTCTATACCAATGATAATCCATATCCGGTTCTATAGAGGTTATGCCATTTAATACATATTGAGTGTCCATAACCGGTTTTAACTTTTTCGTATATACAAAACCCCTTTTCATTATTACACAAAAAAGATTTGCTTGTCAATATTTTTTATGATAAAAAGTTTTAAGTGTGTTGTTTTTTCGGAAAACCTAGACC
>JAGDCE010000354.1 GCA_017958705.1 Clostridia bacterium | reverse complement strand
GACGGGCATGTCTTTGACGGATATGCGCGTCATAAACGCCGGCAGACGCGGTATGACCCGGTAACCGCCGCAGCACAGGTCGTCGGCGCCGATCATAAGGCGTACCTCCTTGATTATCTCCGCCTGCTGTACCGCGTTTCCCAGGTCGCTGTTGCGGAAAAAGAACTTTCCGGAGCCGTGCATTATAACGCCCTCCGGCACGATATACGGAACGTCTGTATGATGATAGCAAAGCTTTGCGCTCGCGTCGACACATTCGGAATACTCGTCATAAAGATCAAGCGCCAGCGCGCAGTTTGTCAGATATCCCTGACCGTAGCCCATCTGCCTGCCGGAGAAAGCGTTGTAATATACCTCTTTTTCCGCCAAAAACGTTCTTTTGCAGAGATCGAACAGCTCCGGGTCGGCCTCGTGCAGATCGTAGGCGAGAAAATCGGTGCAGATCAGCGCGGGAACGAAGCGCTTGTATTCGTACGTCCAGCAGTCGTCGGTCGTATCTGTAAGCACTTTACCGTATTTCGGATGATCCATAACAAATCTTTCAAATATTCCGGCTTTAAGCTCTCTGCAAAACGTCTTCAGCTTTTCCGCGTATTCGACGTCGCCGAGCTCATTGAACAGAGAAGCGTATAAAAGCTCGGCGTAATACGAGATGAAATTCGAGTAAAGGTCGTAGCCGCCTAATATCTGCGTGCTCGTCTCCGAATGAGTGTAGAGCACGCGGTCAAAGTTGGATTCTTTCGGGTTGTCCCTTTGCCAGAGGTAATAATCCGCGGCGGCTTTCAGATGCTCTTTGTTTTCTGTAAGCCACGCCTTGTCAACGCCGCCCTTGTGATAAAGATACCATATCGCCGTCATTATTGAGGCGTGACCGTCGTTTTCGTTGCCTTCGTTAAACGTGTCGTTTTCATTCTGCGCCACGAGGTTGGCGACGCGCTTCCAGTGCGGTATTTTAAAGCGCAGGGAAGGGTAATAAAGCATCTCGTGCAGTTTTCCGACGGCGGCGCGTACGCGGTCGAAATAACCGGCGTTCGTGACCTCGATAAGCATCCTTCCCGTGTCTCGCGTCCAGACGTGCGCGCCGTACGACGCTGAATAGTTGAACGTGCCGAAGCCGATGTAACAGCCGAAATTTGCGGTGCCGGCAGTCGAGGTGTGGGGCATTCCGTCATCGGTTATTTTACCGTAAGCCATATCTGTTATGTTCTTTCGGTATACGTTTGTCATGACGTCCGTACCGTACTTGTTGTAAAATCTGATATCCGGCGCGTCAAAACCGTCGATCTCAATCGGATCGACCTCACGCGGTATTTCATCTATGTACTGATATAATCTGTGCTTCAGCGCGTCAAGCGGTTTATACCAGCTCTTTTTCAAAAAGAAATCGAGATCTGCATATCTCAGCCCGGATCCGTCCTCACAGTCGGAGGTAAGTCCCGTCACCGCGGAAAAGCAAAGATCGGCACGTTTACCATCCTCTTTGTGCCATTCGATGCTGACGATCTGTTTGTCGCGGCGGGGCTTGTAGCAGAATATCCATTTGCTCGCCTTTTCCGCGTCGTCCGACGTGTTTTCGTTAAGTATAAGTGCGTCGTCGAGGAGTTTTTTCGCTTCTTTATCAGATCTGAACGGCTCGTCGTACGGCGCCTCGAAGCTCATCAGATTGCCCTCGTTCGGCTTCGG
>JAGDCE010000353.1 GCA_017958705.1 Clostridia bacterium | reverse complement strand
GTCAGCGGCGTGGGCATCAACGCTATAATTTCGAAAAACGAGTACCGCTTCCCTTCCTCGCTCGCGGAGGCTCACAACATCACGGCGCTTCAGACGAACAATATACTCGCGAAGATGATCGCCCACTCCTGCACGCAGACAGGTCTTTCGGAAACGTTCCGCGAGGTCTTCAACTTCGAGGGCTCGGAATTCTATCTGTCGGATATCCCCGATGCGGCCGGGCTGACTTTCGGAGAGCTGATGAACCGGCTTGACGGCGCGATCCCGGTCGGCGTGCTGCGCGACGGGAAGATGACCGTCAACCCGCCGTCCGATCTGTCCGTGACAGACGGCGACAGGATCCTCGTCTTCTCCGGTGAAAGCGATTCGGTGAAGCTGCTTCCGCCCGAGCAGGACGGTGAAAGCTTCCGCCGGCAGACGGCGGAGCCGGTCGAGGACAAGACGGACACAGTCATAATAGGCCACAACGAAACGCTGCCGGTCATCCTGAAGGAACTGCCGGAGAACGTCTCGCACGTTTATCTGTCCGGTCAGCAGACGACGCAGCAAGAGCAGGAAGAACTGCGGAAGGCGGCTGACGAAAGAGGTCTGACGCTCGTTTACCGCGATGGCGACCCGCGTTGTGAGGACGTGCTGCTCGAACTTGCGAGCACGGCACGGCATATCGTCATACTGAGCAACCACAACACCGATCCCGAGGAAGCGGACATGGAGGCGGTGTTCCTGCTGCTGAATCTCAGAGATATAAGAAAGAGATACGGTCTCAGCTTCAATATCACCGTTGAGATGCAGAAGGAGCAGAACCAGAACCTCGTCGGGCGCGGGGATCACACCGATTTTCTCGTCGCCTCGAGCATGTCGTCGCTGATACTTGCTCAGCTCGCAGAAAATCCCGAGCTGATCGACGTTTTCCGCGAGATCCTGTCAAACGAAGGCAGCGAGCTCTATCTGAAAAACGCCGGCTCTATGGACCTTGTCGGCGCCTTTAAGGTGCGCGAGCTTCGCGATATAATGCTCGCCAACAGATGCGTGCTGCTCGGATGTCTTGACCGCGATAAATACAGCAGGTTCAATCTGCCGCTCGACGAGACGGTGGAGCTGACCGCAGAAGACTGCCTGATAGTCCTCGGCGAGAGTTGATACGTACGTATTTATATATTATTATATATCACCCCTTGACAAAACGGGCATTTTATGGTAATATAAAGCAAATAAAAAACCCAGGAGGCACATAAATGAAGCACATCAAAACAATAAAGACCCGCGATCTGTGCGAAAGCGCCAAGAACGGCGGCTGCGGTGAATGCCAGACTTCCTGCCAGTCGGCCTGCAAAACGAGCTGCGGAATAGCAAATCAGAGCTGCGAGAACAAAAACAAATAATCACAACTAAAACGCCGCCGCAAAAGGCGGCGTTTTAAGGATCGTAAGAAAATGATACACCAGTACAAACTAAACGGATACAACATAGTGCTCGACGTCTGCTCGGGCTCCGTCCACGTCGTGGACGACGTCGGATACGACGCGATAGCGGGCTACGAGACCACTGACAGGGATCTGCTTCTTTCGGAGCTGCTTGACAAGTACGGAGACGAAGGCGTGACCGCGGAGGAGATAGCCGAGTGTCTCGGCCAGATCGAAGGGCTGAAGCAGTCGGGCAAGCTTTTTTCGCCCGACACGTTCGAGCCGATGGCGCCGGAGCTGAAAAACCGCTCGTCCGGCGTTATCAAGGCGCTTTGTCTGCACGTGTCGCACGCCTGCAATCTGACCTGCTCCTACTGTTTCGCCGGCCAGGGCAGGTATCACGGCAAAAGCGCGCTGATGAGCTTTGAGGTCGGACGGCGCGCGCTCGATTTTCTGATCGAAAATTCGGGCGGCAGGCGAAACCTCGAGGTCGACTTTTTCGGCGGCGAACCGCTGCTGAATTTTGACGTCGTGAAACAGCTCGTCGCGTACGCGCGCTCCGTCGAAAAGGAGCATAACAAGAATTTCCGTTTCACCCTGACGACGAACGGCGTGGACATAGACGACGACGTGATAGAATTCGCAAACCGCGAGATGTCGAACGTCGTACTCTCGCTCGACGGCCGCAAAGAGGTCCACGACAGATTCAGAGTGGACGCCGCGGGCAGAGGCAGCTACGACGTGATCGTGCCAAAATTTCAGAAGCTCGTGCAGGCTCGCGGCGGCAAACAGTATTATATGCGCGGCACGTTCACGCATCACAACCCCGATTTTCTTGAAGATATTAAGGCGATGCTCGATCTCGGCTTCACTGAGCTTTCGATGGAACCGGTGGTTTGCGCGCCCGACAGCCCGTCCGCGCTGACCGAGGAGGACAAGCCTGTCGTTTATAAGCAATACGAGGACCTTGCAAAGCTAATGATAAGCCGCCGCAAAGAGGGACGGCCGTTCACGTTCTATCACTACATGATAGATCTGCAGGGCGGTCCGTGCATATACAAGCGCATATCGGGCTGCGGCTCCGGCACCGAATACATGGCTGTCACGCCGCAGGGCGATCTCTACCCCTGCCACCAGTTCGTCGGCGAGGAGAAATTCCGGCTCGGAAACGTCCGGGACGGCGTGACGAACACGGCGGTGCGCGACGAATTCGCCGCGTGCAACGTCTATGCGCGAGAGGAATGCCGGAACTGCTGGGCGAGACTTTACTGCGCGGGCGGCTGCGCCGCCAACGCCTATCATTCGACCGGTTCGGTGAACGGCGTATACGCGTACGGCTGCGATCTGTTCAGAAAGCGCCTTGAATGCGCGATCATGGCGGAGATCGACAGGATATACAGCGAAGATGAAGACTCCGATAATTGATTTCATTGAGGAATACAAAAGCGAAAAGCCCCTGCGCCTGCACACGCCGGGTCACAAGGGCTTTGCTTTTTTCGGCCACGAGGCCGACGATATAACCGAGATACCGGGCGCTGACGAGCTTTTCTCCCCGACGGGGATCATAGCGCAGTCCGAAGATAACGCATCCGGTCTTTTCGGTGCGCCCACGTATTATTCGACCGAGGGGTCGTCGCTCTGCGTGCGCGCGATGGTATATATGATCTGCCGCCGTCTCGGACGGCCCGCGGTGATCCTCGCGCAGAGGAACGTTCACCGCTCTTTCATCACCGCCGCCGCACTGACCGGCGCGGACGTCGTATGGATCGCGCCGCACGAGGACGACACCGTTCTGTCCGTCACGGTGACCGCCGACGACGTAGAAAAACAAATAGAGCGCGTCAGGCCCGACGCGGTGTATCTGACGACTCCCGATTATCTCGGGAAGATCACGGACGTTACGCCGATCGCAGAGGTGTGCCGCAGGCACGGCGTTTATCTGCTCGTCGACTGCGCGCACGGCGCGTATCTGCATTTTCTGCCGAAGCCCTCGGATCCGGTGACGCTCGGCGCGGATCTGTGCTGTACGTCCGCGCACAAGACGCTGCCGGCGCTGACCGGCGCGGCTTATCTGCACGCTCCGGGATTTACGCCCGATGAGGCGCGCTCCGCTATGGCGGCGTTCGCCTCGACCTCGCCGTCGTATCTGATACTTCAGAGCCTCGACGGCTTGAACGCTTATCTCAGCGGCTACAGACGGCGTCTTCTGCGTTTCCTGCACCGCGTCGGAGGGCTGAAAGACGCACTGATTGCCGAAGGCTTCACGCTGTACGGCGACGAGCCGCTTAAACTGACGCTTAAAACGTCGGCGTCAGGGTTTACCGGGGCGGACGCCGCGGAATTTCTGCGCCGCCGCGGCATCGAGGCTGAGTACTTCGACCGCGATTTCATAACGTTCATGCTGACGCCCGAGATCGGCGCTTACGGCTGCCGTCTGCTGCTTTCCGCTCTGCGCGAGCTGCCGCGCGGTGAAGCGTTGCCGCAGACCGAAGACAGCTTCGTTTTGCCGGAGCGCGTGATGAGCATACGCGACGCTTTTATGGCAAAGAAAACGACCCTGCCGACCAAGGAGTGTATCGGCAGAGTCGCGGGGGACGTCTGTGTAAGCTGTCCTCCCGCCGTCTCACCCGTCGTATGCGGCGAGAGACTTGACGGGAAGACCGTTTCGTATCTGATCGAAAACGGTATGGATAAATGTCAGGTCGTCACGTGATATCGCGCTTGATCTCCGCGGGCGGCACTTCGAGCAGCGCCGGATTTTTCAGATAGGCTGTCAGTCGTTTGAACGCCGCGGCGAAATACGAACCGGAGCAGATGCGCTCGTCCATGACGACGCCGAGAGGCAGCGTGCGTTCGAACACGACCTCGTCGCGGCTGAGTCTCGGCACGACGCGCGGATTGCCCATCGTGATGCCGACGCTCGTGGTACCGAATTCGTATACGTGATGATATATGTGATTCGTGCGTATGCTCGCGAGGTTCGATATCAGAAGCGACTCGTGGAAAGGCGACACGTCGATTATCTTTTTCGGAAGCATACCGTGTCTGTCAAGGAATTTGAACAGACCGACGCCGAACGAGCAGAGCCCGGGGATGCTGAGCAGCGTCTTTATCATCTTATCCGTCGAGTTGTTGTTTTCAACGTTTCTGTTCTTTTCTATGTATTCGTCGATCTTGCGCTGTACGTCAAAGACCGTGTCGTTCATGTCGAAATAGATCTTCGACATCGTGCCTTCCTCACCGCCGGCTTTCAGCACGACGAGCCCCGCGCAGAATTCCGTCCTCGTATAGATCCTTTTATTGACGACGAAGCGGTTCAGCGCCGGGAAATCGCACGCGGTACGCAGATAGCCCGCGAGCAGCAGTCCCATCGGAGATAACGCCATGCCGCGCTCGTTTCTGACTTTATGTATATACGCGTTCATCGGGTCAAGCGGCAGATCCACCGTGATCATGTTCATTGAATCCACACGTTTGTCCATTATAAAAGCCGCGACCTGATACATCGGATCCGCGTTCTTTATTCTTTTTCCGTCCGGTCTGTTCATAATTGTTCTCCATTTTATGGTTTGTTTAAGTTTATACCATATAATAGCACAACATTACACGGAATTCAAGTAAATTTTTATATTTGGGATAAATCATATGAAAAAGACAGAGCTGGCAAAAACCGTCGTTAACCGTCTGAAAGAAAAATACCCGTCCGCTCAGTGCGCGCTGAGATACGAAGGAGATCCGTGGCGGCTGCTCGTCATGGGCAGGTTATCCGCGCAGTGCACAGACGCGCGCGTCAACGTCGTCTGCCCCGCCCTTTTCGAGGCGTATCCCGACGCGGCGCACATGGCGAAGGCGGACCCGGGCGACGTCGGAAAATACATATTCTCCTGCGGGCTCTACAACAGCAAAGCGAGGGACCTCGTAGGGATGTCCGCGCGCATCACGGACGTTTACGGCGGCAAAGTGCCCGACAATATGAAAGATCTTCTGACGCTGCCCGGCGTCGGGCGAAAGATCGCGAACCTGATTTTAGGCGACATTTACGGCAAGCCCGCGATAGTCGCAGACACGCACTGCATCCGGATCGCCGCGCGCCTCGGAATGTGCGGAGAAGGCAAACCGCTGTCGCCCGAGAAGACTGAAAAGGAGCTTTCCGCGGTAGTGGAGCCGGACGAGCAGGCTGATCTGTGCCACCGTCTCGTCATGTTCGGGCGCGAGGTCTGCTCTGCGCGCTCCCCGCGGTGCGACGGGTGCATTTTGTCAGACGTTTGCGAAAACCGTCTTGACACGGCTTCGAAGTAGTAGTATAATAACTCTGTAATATAAATCAAGAAGGACGCTTCAATGAAAAACACGATATACATGCTTGATTCGACAAGCAACAGACAGATGAACTCTTTCATCGTGACAACCGAAGAAGGCGGTCTTATAATGATCGACGGCGGCTACGCCTTCGACACCGAAAAGCTTTTATCAAAGCTGCGCGAGATATCGGGTCAGGACGTGCCGCATATCGACGCGTGGTTCCTGTCCCACGCACACGACGACCACATCTCCGCGTTCGTCGAGATCGTTCGGCACCATCAGGGCGAGGTCAACTTCGACCGCGTGTATTACAATTTCCCGTCGTATCAGTTCTTTGACAAATACGAACACTGGGAGGCGCACACCGTCGCGGAATTCTACGCGGCTCTGCCGGAATTTGCCGACAAGATCTGCATCGTGACGCAAGGCGACGAATACGTGATAAAGGGCGCGAAATTCGAATTCCTGTATACCACCGACCCGGTATACACCGGCAACGCCGTGAACGAATCGACCTCCGTTTTCAGAATGACGCTCGGCGGAAAAACCGTTATGTTCCTCGGCGATCTCGGCTGGGACGCCGGAAAGAAACTGCTTTCCATGCACGGCGACAAGCTCAAAAGCGACATGGTGCAGATGGCGCACCACGGTCAGAACGGCGTCGAGCGCGACGTGTACGAGGCGATAGCGCCGACCGCGTGCATCTGGTGCACTCCCGACTGGCTGTGGAACAACGACGCCGGAAAGGGCTACAACACTCACGTGTTCAAGACCGTCATCGTGCGCGGCTGGATGGAGGAGCTCGGTGTAAAAGAACACTACGTCGCAAAAGACGGCGATCAGATCATACAGCTTTGAAAGAGTATATAATAAACGGCAACGACGCGGGTCAGCGCCTCGACAAATTCATATCGAAGACGCTGAAAACGCTGCCTCAATCGCTTTTATACAAGGCGATCCGCACTAAAAAGATAAAGGTCAACCGCAAACGCGCGGAGCCGGGCACGGTCCTGCAGGCGGGCGACTCGGTCTTGTGTTTTCTGTCGCCGGAGTTTTTTGATGAAAAATACGAAAACGATCCGTTTCTGACTCTGACTCCGGATCTTTGTATCGTGTACGAGGACGGAAACGTCATCGTCTGCGACAAGCGGCCGGGGCTTTTATGCCACCCCGACGATCACGGCGAACAGATAACGCTGATAGAGCATATAAAGGCGTATCTGTACCGCAAGGGCGAATACGATCCGGAAAATGAGAACTCGTTCGTCCCGTCGCTGTGCAACCGCATAGACCGCAACACCGGCGGACTCGTCATCGCGGCGAAAAACGCCGCCGCGCTGCGCGACATGAACGAGATGATACGGCAGAAGACCGTGAGCAAATTCTATCTCTGCGCGGTCCACGGTATCCCGCAGCCGCCGGAAGCTACGCTCACCGCGTATCTATACAAGGACACGAAAAACAACACCGTGACGGTCTACGACAAACCGAAGCAGGGGCGCGTGAAGATAGTCACCGGATATAAGGTACTTAAAAAGAAAAACGGGAACAGCCTGCTCGAAGTACGGCTGTTCACGGGTAAAACACATCAGATACGCTCGCATCTTTCATACATGGGTCATCCGCTTCTCGGAGACGGGAAATACGGCGTCAACCGCGACGACAAAAAGCTGGGCTACAAATATCAGGCGCTTTATTCATACAAGCTTTGCTTTGACCGCGGACTCGGCGATCTGTCGTATCTGACCGGCAAAACACTGTCTGTTGACGAGGATAATATATGGTTTTACGGAGATTTCCGGTAAAGTTTTCCATGCTGCTCTTAAGCGCGATACTGACGGGCCTTTGCTTTGCATGGTATAAGGCCGGCTTTATCGCGTTTTTCACACTGATACCGATGTTTCTGATCCTGTTGTCAGAGACCGACGCACCGAAAAAAAAGCCTCTTCGCTTCTACGGTTACGGTTATTTCTGGGGTGCGGCGTTCTTTGCGACCGTTTTTCACTGGTTCCGGTATCAGTACCCTCTCGAGTATCTCGGTTTCAGCAAAGCCGAGGCGATCGGATACGTGGCGCTGACCTGGTTCGGCTCGGGACTGCTTTTGTCCGTCATTCTCGCGCTGTTTCACTTGTCCGTCGGGCTTTTCCTGCGCAGCGGACTGTGCAGACGGCACAGATTTCTTTTGATACCCTTTTCCGCCGCCGCGTACGTTCTGGTGGAATTCGCGTTCACGCTCGGCAGTCTGGCGACGCCGTGGGCGCGGCTCGCGATAACTCAGCAGAGCAATATTCTTTTCATACAGACCGCGTCCGTGTTCGGCTCGTATTTCATCTCGTCGCTGATCGTAGCGGTAAACACCGCGCTCGCGCTCGGCGTCTATATGCTGATATTCGATAAAAACAAAAAGGCCGCCGGCATACTCGCCGCCACCGCCGCCGCGATGCTGATCCTCAACACCGCCGCCGGCGCCGTGCTCTACGTTGTCGACGACGCCTGCGAGGATCAGACGAACTGCGCGTCCGTCGCCGCCCTGCAGGGCAACATGATTTCAGGCAGAGCCGATCTGCCGCTCGGCGAGACGGTCGATCTGTTCCTTCAGATGTCGGAGGATCATATAAACGAATCCGTAACGGACCTGATCGTCATGCCGGAAGGATGTTTTTCGATGGACGTCGAAAGACGCACAGACGTGACGGAAAGGCTGACGCAGTTCTGTGTCGATCATAACGTCAGCATCATTTTCGGCGCGTACGAGTACGCCGAAGACGGATTTTACAACGTGACCTGGTGCATATCGAACAGCGGTGAGCTGAGTGGTCCGTACCGCAAACAGCACCCGGTGCCGTTCGGCGAATTCACGCCGGCGCGCGATCTGATCCTCGCCGTGATGCCGTTCCTTGAGGACGTGACGAACATCGGCGACGACCTGAGCGCCGGGAAAGACAGCACCGTTTTTGAAACGGGCCGGGGCACGGTCGGCGCGTTCATCTGCTTCGACTCTGCATTTGAAAACATCGGTTACGAGGAGACGCGCAAAGGCGCTCTGATCCTGACGGAGTCGACGAACGACAGCTGGTGGATGGATTCGTCTCAGCTGTACGAGCACAACGGCCACGCGGTGCTGCGCGCCGTGGAATCGCGCCGTTATTACGTACGTTCCGCTTCCGCCGGATATTCGACCCTGATCGACCCGCGCGGCAGGATAGTCGATTCTGTCCCGGCGCTGACCGCGGGCTTCGCCTCAGGCGACGCAGCGCTTCGCGGCGATCTGAGCTTCTATCACAGAACGCCTTACCTGTTCCCCGCCGTCTGCGCGGTCATATTCGCCGGCGGTTACGTCTGGGCGCTGATTTACAAAATACGCGCAAAACGGCGCTGTTTTTAAAACGTAAACCGTAATGGTCTTGCATTTTTCAAATTTTTAATATAATATTATAATATAACTTACTCAAAAGGATACCGCATGAAAAACATAAAGATCGGTTTCGTTTCTCTCGGCTGTGCGAAAAACCAGCTCGACACGGAAGTCATGCTGAACATACTCGCTGACGAGGGCTTCGAGATAACGAACGAGGAAGCCGAGGCTGACGTCATCATAATAAACACCTGCGCGTTCATCAACGACGCAAAGCAGGAGGCGATAGACAACATCCTCGACGTCGCGTGGTTCAAAAAACACCGACATCTTAAAAAGATAATAGTGACCGGCTGTCTCGCGGAACGCTACCGCGAGCAGATATTCGAGCAGATGCCCGAGGTCGACGCGCTAGTCGGCGTAGGTTCGATCAAAAAGATCGCCGAGGCGGTCAGGCTGTCGCTTTCCGGCAAACGCTATTCGAGTTTCGAGGACAAGAACACGTCCGAGCTCGGCGGCGGCAGGATGCTCACGACGCCGCCGTACGCCGCGTACCTTAAGGTCGCCGAGGGCTGCGACAACCGCTGCACCTACTGCGCGATACCGCTTATCCGCGGCAGGTTCCGTTCGCGCCCGATCGAAGAACTTGTGGAAGAGGCGAAGCTGCTCGAAGCGGACGGCTGCAGGGAACTGTCGCTAATCGCGCAAGACACGAGCCGCTACGGACTTGATCTGTACGGCAAGTATTCTCTGCCGGAGCTGATCCGGCGCATCTGCGAACAGACGTCGATCCCGTGGATCAGACTTCTTTATCTGTATCCGGACAAGATCACGGACGAGCTCGTCGACGAGATCGCGAAAAACGACCGCGTCGTGAAATACGCCGATATACCGATACAGCACATAAACGACGAAGTCCTTAAGAGGATGAACCGCCACGGCGACAGAAAGACGATAGAGGACGCGATAAAGCGTCTGCGCGCCGCCGTGCCCGGCATAACGCTGCGCACCACGGTGATCGCCGGCTTCCCGGGAGAGACCGACGCGCAGTACGAAGAACTCTGCGAATTCATAAAAGAGACGAAATTCGACCGTCTCGGCGCCTTTGCATATTCGCGTGAGGAGGACACGCCGGCGTACGATTTCGATGGCCAGATCGACGAGCAGGTCAAGCAGGACCGCGTCGACGGCATTATGGCGCTTCAGTCCGAGATAAGCGAAGCGCTCAACAAAAAGAAACTGCGCACGACCGTAAAAGTCCTCTGCGAGGGCTTCGACGGCGCCACGGGCGCATACGTCGGGCGTTCTGAAGCGGACGCGCCGGACGTTGACGGAAAGATATTCTTCGATCTTGACAAAGGTCAGCACCTGCACAAAGAGGGCGATTTCGTATCCGTCCGCATAACGGATTGCTACGAATACGATCTCGTCGGCATAAGCAAGAAAGGATAAGAATATGTCTGAAAAAAAGAAGACCGCAGGCAAAATCATAAACCTGCCTAACACGCTGACACTGATCCGCATAGGACTCGTCCCGCTCATAGTCGTATTTATCCTCATCCAGTGGAGCGACAAGATCGCCTGGAACATAATAACCGCGTGCGTATTCGTCATCGCCGCTCTGACCGACCTTTTCGACGGCGCGATAGCAAGGGGCACGAATCAGGTAACGAACTTCGGAAAGTTTCTCGATCCGATCGCGGACAAAATGTTGATTCTCGGCTCTCTGATAGCCCTCTCCGGCTCCGCGAGATTTTCTTATCTGAGCCTCGCTCTCGTCGTATCCTCGCTGATCATACTTCTGCGCGAATTCACGATCACCTCGATCCGCATGGTCGCGTCAAGAGAGGACGGCACCGTGATATCGGCGAATTTCGCCGGCAAATTCAAGACGGCGTTTTCCTGCGCAGCGGTCGTAATAATCCTGCTCGAGGAAGTCGTTTTCCGTGACGGCGGACTGCTCGGCGTTCATCTGCTCTCTTACGCCGCGCTTGCGATCTCCGTGATCCTCACATTGTGGTCCGGCGTCACCTATATGATAAAATATTTCACTTACATAGACCCGAGAAGATGATCAGCCTCTATTATTCCGAACCGGGAAGCATCAGCATAAGAGAGCTTTACGAACGTGCCGATACGAACTCGAGGAAGATATTCGACGAATCGGAAAAAGAGTTGGTCGCGTATCTGTCGCTTTTCTGCCGCGTACTGACCGACGTGGGCCTTGCCGATCTCGGCGCCGACCCTGATCAGATCACAGTCGTCAAAAACGAACACGGCAAGGAATACGTGCAGGATCGCGGGATATATTACAACGTGTCGCACACCTCCGGACTCGTCTGCTCCGCCGTGTCCGATCACGACGTCGGCGTAGACTGCGAAACGGTGCGTGAGATCGATCACGAAGCGCTTTCAAAGCGGTTTTTCACGCAATCCGAATACGAGCGCATAAAAGGTGCCCCGGATCCTCTTGACGAGTTTTTTTGCATCTGGACGAAAAAGGAAAGCTACGTCAAGTTTACCGGCGAGGGCTTTTCGCGCCCGCTGTCGTCGTTTGACGTCTCGGACATCGAAGACATTCAGACGACGCTGCGTATCGGCAATACGTATATAACTCTGACGGGCGACGTCACGCACGTCAAGTTCATCAAGGAAGGAAGAAGAAAATGATAATCAAACCTCGCGGCACTTCGGATATACTGCCGAAGGACGCCCCGATCTGGCAGGATATAGAAAAAACGGCGCGCAGCACGGCCGAGCTTTACGGCTACGGCGAGATCAGGTTCCCGACGTTCGAGTCGACCGAGCTTTTCGCCCGCGGCGTCGGCGACACGACGGACGTGGTACAGAAGGAGATGTACACGTTTGAAGACAAGGACGGCAGAAGCATGACCCTGCGTCCCGAAGGCACCGCCTGCGTCGTTCGCTCGGTCATTGAAAACGGGCTCGCCGGAGAGGCGATGCCGCTCAAGCTTTACTATTTCACGAGCTGCTTCCGCTATGAGAAACCGGCGGCGGGCAGGTTCCGTGAATTCTATCAGTTCGGCACCGAACTGTTCGGCGCCGACACACCCGCGTCGGACGCCGGCGTGATCTCTCTGGCGGACACGCTGCTGAAGCGCCTCGGCATCAAAAACGTACAGCTTTGCATAAACAATATAGGCTGCCGCAACTGCCGTCCCGCTTACCGCGAAGCGCTCGTCGCGTTCTTCACGGACAAGCAGGATCAGCTCTGCGAGACGTGCAGGGGCAGACTCAAAACGAACCCGATGCGCATACTCGACTGTAAGAGTCCCGTGTGCCAGAGCATCGCGAAGGACGCGCCGAAGGTCACCGATCATCTGTGCGGGAATTGCCGTGATCACAACGACAAGCTCTGCGCTTATCTTAACGACATGGGCATCGCCTTCACGCCGGATCCCGGCATCGTCCGCGGTCTCGACTACTACACGAAGACCGTGTTCGAATTCATCGCGCCGATCGGCCGCGACGAAAAGACGGGCGAAGAAAAACGGCTCACGATCTGCGCGGGCGGAAGATACGACGGGCTCGTCGAGGAGATCGGCGGTCCGAAGCTCCCCGGCATCGGCTTTGCCGCCGGTATGGACAGACTCGTCGCCGCGATGAGATACGGCAGCGCCGACGTTCCCGCACCCCCTCAGCCGCAGATATATATCGCGCCGCTCGGCGACGCGGCGGTCGGCTTCGCCTCGAAGCTCGCGTACGACCTGCGTCAGCGCGGGATACGCGCCGAGTGCGACGTCGTCGGACGCAGTCTCAAATCACAGATGAAATACGCCGACAAGATCGGCGCCGCGTACACGGTCATTATAGGCGAGGATGAAATGCAGACCGGACGCGCGATACTCAAAAACATGAAAACAAGCGAGCAGACCGGGATCGGGCTCGGCAGCATCGCCGATATACTTTTAAAGGAAGGACTCTGATATGTCACAGTTATTCAAACAGGAAGACAAAAGAACGCATTACTGCGGATCGCTTTGCGCCGCGGATATAGGAAAGACGGTCACCGTCTGCGGATGGGTACAGAAGCAGAGGGACCTCGGATCGCTGATATTCATCGATCTGCGCGACCGTGAAGGCGTCATACAGCTTTCTTTCGACGACAGCACACCGAAGGACGTTTTCGATCTGGCGTTCACCGTCCGCTCCGAATACGTCCTGTCCGCAAAAGGCGTCGTCCGCGCCCGTTCCAGCGTAAACAAGAATATAAAGACCGGCGATATAGAGATAGCCGTAACGTCGCTGAAGATAATATCCGAGGCGGAGACGCCTCCGTTCGAGATCACCGACAACACGACCGCTAAAGAGGATCTGCGCCTCAAATACAGATATCTCGACCTGCGCAGGCCGGCGCTTCAGAACAACATAATAATGCGCCACAAGATCGCGATGGTCGCGCGCGAGTATTTCTACCGCAACGGCTTCCTCGAGATCGAGACGCCCATGATGATCAAGCCGACGCCCGAAGGCGCGAGAGACTACCTCGTGCCGTCGAGGATCCACCACGGCAAGACGTACGCGCTCCCGCAGTCGCCTCAGATATACAAGCAGCTTCTGATGCTCTCGGGCTTTGACAGATACATCCAGCTCGCGCGCTGCTTCCGCGACGAAGACCTGCGCGCCGACCGTCAGCCGGAATTCACGCAGATCGACCTTGAAATGTCGTTTGCGGACGAATCCGACATCATGAACATAATCGAGGGCTTCTTCTCCGAGCTGTTCGAAAGAGTCCTCGGGCAAAAGATCAGCCTTCCGATCCGCCGCATGACTTACCGCGACGCGATGGAAAAATACGGCAGCGACAAACCCGACCTGCGCTTTGATATGCCGATAATCAACATCTCCGACACGGTCGCGGGGATTCAGTTCCCGCCGTTTGCCGATGCGCTTTCAAATAAAGGCTCCGTCCGCGCGATAGTCGCCGAAAACGGCGCCGCGGTGCTCACGCGCAAGGAGATGGACAAGCTCACCGAGACCGTTCGCGGTATCGGCGCAAAAGGCCTCGCGTATATCCGCTGGGTCGAAGACGCTCCGTCCTGCCCGTTCTCCAAGTTCTTAGGCGAAGGCGACCTCGACCGTATCGTTTCCGCGCTCGGCATGAAACGCGGCGACGCGGCGCTCATAATCGCCGACAAGGACAAGGTGACGCTGCCCGTGCTCGGTCAGCTGCGCAATATCGTCGCGCGCAGACTCGATATTATAAAAGACGGCTTTGAATTCACATGGATCACCGAATTCCCGTTCTTTGAATTCGACGAGGAATCCGGCAAATGGGTCGCGATGCATCATCCCTTCACGATGCCGCTCGACGAATGTCTGCCGTATCTCGAATCCGATCCCGAAAGCGTGCGAGCAAAGGCGTACGACCTCGTGCTCAACGGCACCGAGCTGTTATCCGGCTCGATCCGCATAACGAACGTGAAACTGCAGCAGAAGATGTTCGAGCTGCTCGGCCTCACCGACGAGGAGATAGACGCGAAATTCGGCTTCCTCGTCGACGGATACAAATACGGCGCACCGCCGCACGGCGGCGCCGGCATAGGGCTTGACAGGATCTCCATGATAATGTGCGGCGCCGATTCGCTGCGCGACGTCGTGGCGTTCCCGAAGGTACAGAACGCGTCCGAGCTGATGTCCGGCTGCCCCGCCGCGCCGGATCCGCAGGCCCTGGCCGATCTCGCGGTCAAATTCACCGACGAAGAATAAAACATACAAACAACATCGCCGTATTGGAATGATAAGCAATTCTGTCATTTTGATACGGCGATATTCTGCCGGAGATCATTATGGAAAAATATGACGAAATATACAAGTATCTGACGGGAGTCGATATAAGGAAAGAAACAAACCTCTGGGATGAGCGGGGCAAGGGCTACTATGGCGAGTTCCTTGTTTTCTGCAAGCTTTTCGACTCTCTGCCCGCCCCGTCAAAGATACTTATGAACGTGCACGTTCCGACGGGATACGGCACAACGACTGAAGTCGACCTGCTCGCAATAACGCCGGTGGGCATCATAGTATATGAGGTAAAGCATTAC
>JAGDCE010000352.1 GCA_017958705.1 Clostridia bacterium | reverse complement strand
CGAGCATTGCGCCGCCGGGGGCGGATGAAGCAATGCGAGGAAGGCGCAGCGGTCGAAAAAATCGAGCATGGTCACGGTAGTGACGCGATGATTTTTTCGGGTCACCGCAAGCGGGTTTAAGGTGTGGAGACCCCCAAAGAATGTCGGCGTCAGCCGACACCTTAAAACTGCCGCATGACGCGAAAGCATGAAAAATACCGGCTGAAATAAGGATCGGGTTTCCTTATCTCAGCCGGTGTTTATTGCTTCTTTCGCCGTCTTATTTCGCCTCGGAGATCATCATCAGGACTCCGTAGGGCTGATCCGGCACCGTCACGTTTATGCCGGTGCTCATCAGCTCGGCGCCGGTCGCGGTGACGTCGAACAGGCCGTCGGCGTCTTTTACGCGGTAGGTGACCGAGCCGTCAAGACCTTTAAGCTTCAGTGTGTACGACAGGTTTTTTGTCGTCTCGTGGCAGAACAGGACGGCGAATCCCGAGTTGTCCGACGGATCGAAAAACTCCCATCCGTTCCATCTGTTTGCCTTTTCACTCCATTTCGTCAGCTGATAGTAATCGGCGTAGAAATAGCGGCTCACGGCGTCGTGCTCGGCGTACGCCTGCGTGATCAGCTCCCAGTTCGCGTCGCGGTCGAGCACGCTCGGCAGGTTGAGCAGCGACAGCGGAGCGTAGTTCATGCGCGTCTTATACGAGTTTGTCACCTGGTATATCTCGTTTTTGAAATACGGGAACCATTCGAACAGCGCCTGAGTCATGCGGCTCTTCATGTCGTAATCCTCATGGTTGCCGTCAAACCAGTCGCTGTAATGCAGCGGTACGGCGCGCTTCATCGATTCGAGATCGTTGCGGCCGCCGCCGGAGGCGCAGGAATCCATGTAGATGCCGGGGTAGCGCGCGATTATGTCGTCCCAAAGCTTCAGATATCCCTGGACGTACTGGTTTTCCGCCATGCCGTCGCGGTCTTTCTGACCTTTGTATTTGCTGTTCCAGCCTGAGGCGGGATCGCAGTTGAAGTCCTGGCGGTAACCGGTTATCCCGGCGGTGTCTATCACGTCGCAGATGCGCTCGAAGATCCATTGACGGCAGCCCGGCTCGCCGAGGTCCATCAGATAGCCCTGCAGGCCGCTGCCGCCGCTGATCTTGAGCAGCCACTGTTCCTCGAATCCCTCCTGCGTCTGCACGAATCTGTCTTTGTCGAGCCGCATGCTCTCCGGCTCGAACCACAACAGACTGCGCATACCGTGCTCGGCAGTGTATTTTCCGATATCGGCGAGCTTGTCGGGAAAGCGCGACGTGTCGACCTTCAGCGTTCCGGTCGACGGCCATCCCACTGTCTCACCCTCCGTGCCCGTGTACCAGCCGGCGTCCATCCATAACAGCCCCGGTTGTATGCCGTGGGCGTTGAACGCGCGGCACATCAGAAGGAATTTCGACGTCGTCATGCCGGCGGACATGCTCGATATGCCGGTATAGATCGGCGTCAGCTCGCCGTCGATCTTTCGCATCACGTCATTTATGTAGTAGTGGCGCCAGACGTTGACCTGCTCGTCGACACCGACGCTGCCGTACTCGACGAACGCCATAAGCGGTGTGCGGACCGTCTCGCCGGGCAGAAGGCGCGTGTTCAGCGTGTTCTGCCCTGTTGAAAGCGTCGTCTTTGCCGTGTCGGCGTCGTATCTGAAATCGGCGTGCCATCTGCCGGGCCATCCGATCGCGATGAACGTGCCGCCGTCGCCGTGGCTGAGATTATAATACGGGAAAACGCCGTGCGTGGGGCGTCCCGAGGTCGATTTGTCGGAATATTTCTTCTGCTTCACCAGATTGAACGTGTAGCTGCGGTAATTCGCGCCGCCGGCGTCGCCCTTGATGCCGCGAAGCGAAGCGCCTTCGCCTTCAAATTCTATCTCGAACCGCAGATCTGATATGACGCCGGTGTCTGTATCAGAATCGTTTTCTATATACACGACGTATTCGTACGCGCTCTCGGTAGGGAAAACGTTTACCGTCAGCGAGAATTTCGCGTTTATGTCCGGGTGGCGGTAGACGGTCACGGTGCGGCTGCCGCGGTCGATCTTTTCGGTCGTCTCGGACTCTTTCGTGAATCCGGAAAATCCGCGGTATTCGACGCCGTCATAGCTGAAGCAAAGCGGGAACGCGCCGGGATCGGCGATCAAAGCCTTATAGCCCGACGGCGGATCGGCGTCCGCGGGATCGGGGCCGGGGGCTTCTGTGATCGCGTCGGTCTGCGGAGTGTTTTCGGTCGTGACCTCGCCGGTTTCGGCGGTGGTTTCGGCGTCGTGCGAGCCGCATCCGGCGATCATTATCAGCGCGAGGAGCGCGCAGATCAGGGAAGTCGGTTTCAGTTTTTTCATATCCGCACCCTCACTTTTTCTTTCTCAGCAAAAGAAACACAAAGACGCCCGCCAGAACGGTAATCGCCGCGACGATCGATACGATCAGCGCCGTGCGGTCGCCGCTTTTCTTCTCCGGTAAAGCCTCCGTATCTGGCGCTCCGGTCGTCTCAGGCGTGCTGTCGGCGGTGTCTTCCGTGTCTGTCAAAGGCGCCGCCGGCCCGGTATCGGTCGTGCCGAAAACGTTATCCAAGCCGGCGTCGGTGTACAGCATGTCGGGAGTTATGCTGCCGCTCTTGCTGATCACGGCGCCGCCCCACGTCGCCCACGCACCGCTTATCGTCGGGACGCCCGCGACGGCGAGGCGCAGGACGGATACGCCGGTTATATCGGCCTCCATCGGCTTCATCGGCTCGCCGAACACGATGACGTCGCTCTCATAAAGCGTCTTCCCGTCGCCGATCAGCGCGAATTTCACCGACGCCATCGTTATGTCGTAGCTCGTCAGCGTTTCACAGACTCCGCAGTAAGCGGCGAATTTCGTGAAGCCGAGCCCGTCGATGTTTACGTCTATATACGACGTGTAACCGCCGGACGACGCGTGGAATCCCACGCCTTTATTGAAGAACTTTCCGTCTGTGCTGAAGATTATTTCGTTCGCGGTGTTACAGTCGCGGCCGACAACGTTGCCGGTGTACGTGTGGTTGTCTGACCAGTAGAGGTCGCTTATGTAGGCGTGATCGCCCGAAACGAGCTCAGCCGGCTGGGGTTCGTCCGTTTTATCGGGATCGAATCCGCCGGATCCCTGACTCTGCCATTCCGGCGCCCCGGGTTTTTCATTGCAGAGCATCGCGTCGCCCCAGACTCCGGCGTCGCAGGCATAGTTGCCGCAGTTGTTCTGCGTGAGCCGCAGGAGCTTCACGCCCTCCACGTCTACGCAGATGAAATACGGCTTTTTGCCCCAGTCTATCTCCGGGCTTTCCGCGAGCAGGGCTCCGTCGCCGTAGACGCTGAACGAGATACTGCCCCATTCGAGAAAATACGACGCCTCCTGAAGCACGCCGACCGTGGCGTAAAAGTATTTCATACCGAGCGATGAAATGTCAAATTCAATATATGCGTCCTTGTCCGGCAGACAGTGCATGCCGATGCCCTTTTTGAACGTCAGCTGCCACGTCTTCAGCTTTTCGCCGGAGTGCGCGGCGTTCATTCCTATGCCGTCAAGGCTTTCGCGCGCGGTCATCAGATCAGCCCTGTCGCCGAGACTCACCTGTCCTTCGGCCGCCGATACGCACGGGGCGAGCAGCGGCAGGATCAGAAGGACCGCGGCGGCAGCGGAGAGGATCCGCAGCAGATTTTTCATGTCGATCTCCCTTCCTGTGATGTTTTCTGTGACAATGATACCACAAAAGCGGCGCGTTGTCAATCGAACGACTCAGCTTAGGCGATAAAAATTTACATAAACGTGTTGCAAACGGCCGGGCGGCGGAGTATAATAATCATCACTGAATGAAAAGGAGATTTCTAACAATGTTAACGACTCTGCTCAGCGCGGCGACGACCGGACCCTCCGGCGGCTCTCAGGTAACGACGTACCTTCTGTACGGCGGTATGATCATAGTGCTTATCGCCGGCTTCTATTTTATGATGATACGTCCGCAGAAAAAGCGCGAGAAGGAGGAATCCCAGATGAGGAGCTCGCTCGGCGTCGGTGACGAGATCACCACCACGGGCGGCATCGTCGGCAGGATCCTCAGCGTTGCGGACGAAACGGTCGTCATCGGCACCTCGGGCGACTGCACCAAGCTGCGCATACTCAAAACGTCCATCGCGCGCGTCGATAAAAAACTCGGCGAGGCGCAGGTCGAAGAGACGAAAAAGTAATAAAACCGAAAAAGACCTCATATCCTTAGACAGAGGACGCCGCAGACGGCGCTGTCGCGCAGGCGCGGCACGCTTGTTTACGCTCTGCGGGACGGGAGGTCTTTTTTCATGAAACTGAAAAACGGTGACAGAACGCTCAAAACGCTTCCTGCGGCCGCGCTCGGCGGCGCATGCGCCACCGCGTCTGCGGTACTGCTGCTGACCGTCTTCGCGGCGCTGCTGCTGCGGACCGGTGATCCCGGCTCGTACGCGCGCGCCGGATTCGCAATACTGCTTTTCTGCTGCACCCTCGGCGGTTACGTCGGCGCGCGCTGCACGGAAGACGCGCCTTTCACGGCGGGGATCGCCGGAGGCGGCGTTTTCGTCGCCGTGACGGTCACGGTGGCGCTGATCGTACCCGGCAAACTCAACTGGGCGCTGCTCCCCGCGGCGCTCGGATGCGTGGCGGCGGGTGCTTTTATCGGAAGCATCAGACGCTCGGGGACGCAAATGCGTGATCTGCAGTCGGGCAAATTCAGATGAATAATAAAACGGGAACCGAAGTTCCCGTTTTATTAAATTCTTTTTGCTTTACATCTCGGGAGTCCAGTAGGTCTGACCGTAGATGTCGGTGAAGCGGTATACCGCGCTCGTCTTCGTGCCGGACGGCATGTAGACGTCGCTCAGCACGGGCGTGCCGGTGACGACGTACTGTTCGCCGAGCATGTAGCTGTCGCTGTACGTGCCGTCGTACTTGTAGTAGTCGCAGAGAAAATCGATCTTGTCGCCCTGCTGCAGTGAGGTCATTTCCTTTCCCGCGGTCTCTGTTTCGCCGTTCTTGTAGACGTATCTGACGCCGGCGATGTAGCCGTTCGGATTATAGTTGTCGTAGACCGCGATCAGGTCGACTCTCTCTCCGTTGAGCAGCGCGGGGATCCTGTAGGTGTATCTGTAATTGTTGTCGTTGATGTATGTCGTGTCGGTGTGGTAGATCGCCACGATCTGACCGTCGACCGCTATCCACGTGCCGGAGTAATCGCCGATGAGTCCGCCTTCGTCGTCGAACTCGTAGGAGATATCCATGCCGAGGTCGATGAAGCCCTGACCGTCGTCGATGAAGACGTTGAGTTCAAGGTCCTGGACGAGCTTCCATTGCTCAAGCGACAGGTTCATCACCTTCTTGCCGCCGGATACTTTCCAGCGGAGCTTGGAGGCGTCGAACTGGTTGGCGGCGATGTAGGAGGTCGCCGCGTCGGCGTCGAGCACCTGCAGGTATTCGGAGTCACGCGCCGAGCTGCTGCCGAGGAAGCTGCCGAGCAGAGAGGAGATCATATCGGACGACTGCGTGCCGGACGATACGAAGTTTCCGAGCAGCGACGAGAGCGCGGACGAAGAGCCGCCAGATGACGCGCCGACGGTCTGACCGGCGGTCTCGTAGCTCGCGAACTGCTTGATGCACTCGGCGTAATCGCCGTCCATGCCTATCGCGTTGTACTGGTTGACAGCCGTGTCGACCTTGTTCGGGCTGTTGTACGGGAAGTAGATCGACATGCCGTAGGAGTTCGTCATCTCGGACGAGGTCCTGTTGTATTTGATCGCGGAGAGGATGACGTCAGCAAGCGCCTTGCCTTCGTCGGTCTTCATGTTCTTCGCGAGATGTACGAGGTCGACGAGGTCGCGCTTGGACGACGTCGCGAATTCACGCGTGCTGCTTCTCGCGTCGGAGACGGTCTTGTAGTCGTTTGACTTTATAAGCTCGGTCGTTGACTTCGCGAATTCGTTGAGGCTCTCAGGAACGGTCTCCTGCAGCTCCGCCAGGTCGACGAGGGAAAGCGTCGTTTTCTGACCGCGGCATTCCTTGTTGCAGGTGTCGACGAAGTCGTCGACTATCATCTGGCCTATCTTCGTCGTGGGAAGAGAAGTGTTTTTCGAAAGCTCGGTGAGCCATCTCGTGTAAAACCAGCCGACGCCGGGCTCGGTCTCCTCGCTGGCTATCAGATAGTCGGCGTACGAGGTGAGCATAAGCGCGTTTTCTGCGGTCGCCATGAGGCAGGCGTCAAATCCCACGAAATCGAACTTGATGCCGGTGTTCTTTAACGCCGTGTTGATCGAGGCGATGCCCATCGCGCCCTTCGAGGTGAAGAGCTGGTCGTAACCGAAGCCGCCGGTCGTTCCGCCGCCGTGGTCCCACATGATCAGATCGTATCTGTTCGCGGGATAGTTGTCCGTGCAGTATTTGACGAACGAGGTCAGCGTCGCCGGGTCGGTCATCGCTTTTTTGCCGTCGTTCGAGACGAGCTGTTTCAGACCGCCGTTTTCGATCTTGTAGATCTGGTTCGTCGTGTTGCTTATGCCGGACGTCTTCCATTTCGAGCAGCCGCCGGTGTAGATTATAATGTTGACCTTGTCGGAAAGCGACGCAGCCGCCATTTCCGCCATGTCCTTCGACGCCATGCCGTATTCGGATTCAAGGTCGGTGCCGCACATGTAAACCATAAGCGTGACGACGTCCTGACCGTTGCCCTTTATCACGGTGTATTTGTCGCGGGCGCCCTTGGCGACGCTCGTGTTGAGCGAGCTCGTCGTGTTGTTGGAGGACGAATCGGTCCAGCCGGTCGATACGTTGGACGAGGTGAAGCCGGACAAAAGGCTTGTCAGAGCCGATGGGTCCGAAGGCGTCTGCGCGCCGCCGCCGAGGAAGTTGCCGAGGAGTCCGGAAAGTCCGCCTCCGCCCGCAAGCACCGCAACGACGGCTATTATGATGCCGATTATCTTACCTTTACCGCCGGTTGCGCGGGTGCCGCTATCGGTACCGCCGGTGGTGCCGGGTCTGCCGGAGTATCCGCCCTGATTTCCGACGGGACCGTTTCCGAGCCCTTCGCCGCGGCGGTAACCGCCGGTACCGGTGCCGGTCACGTTTCTTTGTCTG
>JAGDCE010000351.1 GCA_017958705.1 Clostridia bacterium | reverse complement strand
TATATCTACGTTTCTTAAATCTTCTCTTTTCAAGACCGGTAACCTCTTAATAAAAATTCAACCTCACAAGTATAACAAAATTTTTTATCGTTTTTTATATGAAGATGTAATTTTATTGTTAACTGCCGCGAATACCGAGCAAAATGCGCGCATATACGGCGCGGGAATTTAAAAAAGATCGCATGCGCCTCCCTTTTTACCGTGATTTAACGCTTTTTCTTCCGGATCGCGGATACCGTAATGATCACAGCGGATGCCGCGCCGGCGATAACGGGAATCGGTATTTCTGCTTTTAAGTCATTTCCTGCCTCTTCGGAGACTGTCTTATATACAGGCGATTATAAAAAACCGCGGCGGCGCAGACGTTTTACGGTATCTGATCGCCCCTGAAACCGAATTATCCGCAAAATAAAAAAATAAATTCTGAAAAAACGTTGATTTTTCCGTCGGGATTTGGTATACTGTATGCGACAAAATATTTTTTAAGGTATAGAGATGTTTTACAAAGATACACTGTTAAAACAGGTGCTGAAGCCCGGAAGGTATACGGGCGGCGAATTCGGACAGGTCGTGAAGGATCCGTCGACGGTCGGCTGCCGCTGGGCGTTCGCGTTCCCCGACACATACGAGATCGGAATGTCGAACCTCGGCGTCCGCATACTTTACGGCGCGCTTAACGCCGAACCCGATATATACTGTGAGCGGACGTACGCTCCGTGGGTCGATATGGAAGAACAGCTGATCAGATACGGTCTGCCGCTGACCTCGCACGAGACCGGCACGCCGCTGTCGGAGTTTGACGTGGTGGGATTCACGCTGCAGTACGAGCTGTGCTATACGAACGTCCTCAATATGCTGAAGCTCGGCGGCATACCGCTGACGTCGGCGGAGCGGGGAGAGGACGACCCGATTATAATCGGCGGCGGTCCGTGTTCTTACAACCCCGAGCCGATAGCCGACTTTTTCGACGTTTTCTCGATCGGAGAGGGCGAGATCGCGCTCGTCGATTTCTCAAAACTCTACATAAGGATGAAGAAAGACGGAACGTACACGCGCGCCGCTTTTCTTCACGAGGCGGCGAAGCTGCCCGGATTCTACGTACCGTCGCTTTACGACGTAGACTATAACGGCGACGGCACCGTCGCCGAGTACAGACCGAAATACGACGACGTGCCGGCGAAGGTCACTAAGCGTATTATAGAGGATTTCAACACGGCGTTCTTCCCGGATAAACCGGTCATGCCGTATATCGAATGCGTGCAGGACAGGATAACGCTTGAGATAATGCGCGGCTGCATACGCGGCTGCCGCTTCTGCCAGGCGGGGATGATCTACCGCCCGATCCGGGAAAAGGACCCCGCGCTGCTTAACGAACAGGCGCGCCGCACGTTTGAAAACACGGGATACGACGAGATCTCGCTCTGCTCGCTGTCGACGTCCGACTATACCGGACTGCGCGAGCTGACGGACGGCCTGCTGTCGTGGACCGACGACAACATGATCAGTCTGACGCTGCCGTCGCTTCGCGCCGACAGCTTCACCGACGAGCTGATGAAGAAGATATCGAGCGTACGCACCTCGACCTTGACGTTCGCGCCGGAAGCTGGAACGCAGCGCCTGCGCGACGTGATAAACAAGAATCTGACCGAGGAGGAGGTCCTGCGCGCCTGCCGCGTGGCGTTCTCATCGGGAAAGACAGCGGTAAAGCTGTATTTCATGATCGGCCATCCGACGGAGACTGACGAGGATATCAAAGGCATCGCGGACCTCGCGAAGACCGTCATAAACAGCTTTTACGAATGCGAAAACCGGCCGAAGGGCAAGCCGCAGGTCACGATCTCCGTCGCCTGCTTCATCCCGAAGCCTTTCACGGCGTTCCAGTGGGAGGCGCAGGACAGCCTCGACGAATTCCGCCGTAAGCAGAAGCTCCTCGGATCGTACTGCGACGACAGGCGCATAAAATACAATTATCACGACGCCGACGGCAGCCTGATCGAAGCCGTGCTCGCGCGCGGCGACAGGAAGCTGTGCGCCGTGATGCTCGAGGCGTGCCGCCGCGGTATGAGATTCGACGCATGGAGCGAATATTTCGATTTCGATAAATGGATGCAGTTGTTTGCCGACTGCGGGATCGACCCGGCGTTTTACGCGAACAGGCGCCGTGACGACGGCGAGGTCCTGCCGTGGGACGTCATAGACTGCGGAGTGGATAAAAGATTCTTCATGTCGGAGCGGCGCAGAGCGTACGAGGGCAAAACGACGCGTTCGTGCGCCGAGGGATGCGCCGGCTTCGGCGCGAATAAACTCGGAGGGGTGAACAGATGGTGTCCGGTTATAAAAAACTGAGGCTGAAATTCAGCAAGACGGGAAACGCCAAATTCATCTCGCATCTGGACCTCGACAGAACGATGAAAACGGCGCTGACCCGCGCGGGGATAAGAGTCGAGCATACGCACGGCTTCAACCCGCGGCCGTATCTCGTCTTCTCGCTTCCGGCGTCTGTCGGGACCGAGAGCGTCTGCGAATTCCTCGACGTAAACGCCGAAGAGGATACCGACGCCGCGACCGTTGCGGAAAGACTCAACGCGAATCTGCCGGATGACATCCGGATCACCGACGTCTACACTCCGGAAAACGAGTTCAAGAAGATAAAAGACGCGGGGTACGAGCTGAGGATCATCTCACCCGTAATCGACGCAGGCTTCTGCGAACGCGTCAACGAACTGTTCCGCTCGCCGGTGCTGGTTGAAAAGAGAACGAAGAAAACGGAGAGCGGCTTCGCGGAGGTCGACATACAGCCGTACATAAGAAGTCTCGAATGTACGCCCGTGCGCGACGGCGAGGCGCTGATCGAAACGGTCGTCTCGGCGGACAACGCCACGTACGTCAATCCCGAATATATAATCAAAGCGATATGTAAATATCTCAACACGGACCTGACCGATCCGTCGTCGTGTCTTTACACGGTGACGCGCACCTGCGTATACGGTCAGGGAGGAGAAATCTTCAGATAAGGAAAGGTATGAGTATGCAAAGCAAATGGATCTGGTACAGAGGAGACTACGAGATTTACCACGGACTCAAACTCCATGAGCGCCGCCGCGAATTCGACGTTATGATCCCGGCGTTCTGGTCCCAGCCCGCGGTATACCCCACGGTCACGTTCTCTAAGTCGTTTGAGTGCGAGAAGGACGGATATATTAAGATCCTCGCCAGCGGACAGGGCTATATAAATTTTGACGGCTGGAAGAAATTCCCCGTCGGCGGAGATATTTTCTTCGGTCCCGGCAAACACAGCATGAAGGTCACGGTGACGAGCCGCTCCGGACTGCCGTGTATCTACGCCGTATCCGATACGGTCTGTACCGACCGCAGCTGGCTCGTTTCCGACAACACCTGCGAATTCATAAACGCCGGAGACAACCCGGCATACACGGATCCCGCAGTGACGCCGGAGCAGTTCCCGTTCTCGTACCGCCGTATCTTCCCGGTGAGCAGCAAACCGTACGGAGAGGGCATGCTGTACGACTTCGGAGCTGAGACGTTCGCGGAGCTTTTCATCGAAAACTCCGTAGACAACGCCGGGCTCACCGTCTATTTCGGCGAATCCGCCGAGGAGGCGACCGATCCCGACAACGCTTATCTGTACGAGCGCGTTGAAGGTATGATGAGTTACCGGCTCTCGTCGCGCGCTTTCAGGTTCGTCTATATTCCCGAAAAGCTCGCCGCCAGTCTGAAGCTCAGCGCATATTACGAATACGTGCCGCTCGAGGACATCGGAAGCTTCGAGTGCGACGATAAACTGATAAACGACGTGTGGAAAACGTGCGCGTACACGTTCCACCTCTGTTCGCGCGAATTTTTCATCGACGGGATCAAGCGCGACAGATGGGTCTGGTCCGGCGACGCGTATCAGAGCTACATGATAAACGACTACCTTTTCCACGACAACGACATAACGAGAAGGACGATAACGCTGCTGCTCGGCAAGCCGCCGTATAAACAGCATATCAACACAATAAACGACTATTCGCTTTATCTGATCTGCGGCGTCTGGGATTACTATTTCAGCTCCGGCGACGCGGATTTCGTGAAATTCATAATGCCGCGCGTCAAGGCGCTGTACGATTTCACCGTTTCGCGGCTTGATGAGCGCGGATACGTCGTCGGGCGTCCGGGAGACTGGATATTCATCGACTGGGCGGAGCTTGACAAGGGCGGCGCGATGGCGGCGGAACAGATGCTGCTTTATAAAGCCATGCGCGCGATGAGCCGCCTTTCCGCGGTCTGCGGAGACGAAGGCGCCGCGTACGACGAAGCGGCGGAGAAGCTCCGTGCCTCGATCATAGCCGATTTCTGGCGTCCCGAGCGCGGCGCGTTCATCGACTGCCGCGACTCCGGCCGCGAGCGCGTCGGCAGGCATACGAACGTCCTGGCGCTTATGACGGGCGTCGCGGACGAGGCGCAGAAGGCGCTCATCGTTGAAAAGGTGCTCAAAAACGACGAAATACCGCATATCACGACGCCGTATTTCGGATTTTACGAGCTCGATACGCTCTGCGCCGCGGGTGAGCTCGGTTACGCCGTAGAACAGCTCCGCTCCTACTGGGGCGGCATGCTGAAGCTCGGCGCGACCTCGATCTGGGAACAGTATCTGCCGCAGGAGAACGGAGCGGAGCACTACGCGATGTACGGGATGAAATTCGGCAGATCGCTCTGCCACGCGTGGGGCGCCGGACCGGTATATCTGCTCGGCAAATACTTCCTCGGCGTCAGGGCTACGTCAGTCGGCGCGAAGACCTTCGAGGTCAGACCGCAGACCGGCGGGCTTGAGAAGATAATGGGCACCGTACCGCTTAACGGCGGCTACGTCTACGTCGAATACGAGGACGGCAGACTGAAGGTCTACACGGACAAGGCGGGCGGCACGCTGATCATAGGAAATAAAAAACTCGCCCTTAAAAAGGACGAGAATCTGATAGTAAATATCAAAGAATCATAACTTCCGCAAAAGAAGACTTTTCGCGGGGACCGCGGCGGGCGTTACGATCGAGGAAAGCACAGCTTCCGGAAGGGCGTTAGTAAGTATCGTGACGCCGATCACGGCGGCGATCGTCGTGGCGCCGTATTCGTCCATCGCGTAGAGCATGCTGAATTCACGGTGCATGAAAAGCACGATGCCTCCGAGCACGCCGATCGTGTTGACGGCGGAACCGGCAAAACCTGCGACGGCGGCGCCGGTGATCCTGACGGCGTTCTTTTCGGTCCTTCCGGCAATCGCTTTGTAAACGAGCGCGGAGACGGTGCCGACGAGTATCCTCGGGACGAAGCAGATCACAAGCGACCAGAAACTTCCGCCGATGACGGTGTCGCCGACTTCCATTTTATAAAACGGAGTAAAGGCGATCGCCATGAAGCTCGGCGGCATGAACGTCCAGACTATAAAGCTGAAAAGCCCCGCGATGAAGCCCATCGCCGTGCCGGCTCTGACGCCGAGCATGACGCCGGTGATGCACACGGGTATCATCGCAAGCGTCGCCACGAGCGGACCGATCGGTATGGAGCCGAGCGGAGTGAAGCAGAAGACCGCTTCTATCGCGACCATCATTGCAAAAAATACGAGGTATCTGATTTTCTTTCTGTCAACGGTTTTTCCGGTATTTGTCATCGAAAACCTCCGAATTATCATATTTACAGTCATTATTATACGGTAAATTCCCGCGGTTGTCAATATCGAATGTTGACAAACTTGTAAAATCAGACGAAATCAAAAATGTTTATCTTAACTGAAAGAAAAGAGTATGAAGTTATTAGTTGTTGTTGATTATCAGAACGATTTCGTGAACGGATCGCTCGGATATCCCGGGGCGGAAAAGCTCGAAGCCCCGATCCTGAAAAAAGTGCAGCAGTACGTGCTTGACGGCGGCGAGGTCGTTTTCACGCTCGATACGCACGCGTCGAACTATCTCGATACGGAGGAGGGCAGGAATCTTCCGGTCCCGCACTGCATAAAAGGCACGAAGGGACACCGCCTCTACGGCAACGTGGAGCGGATCTCTAAATTCGCATCGGCGATATTTGAGAAAGGCACGTTCGGCTGCGAGGCGCTGTCGGAATACATACGCGACGGCAGATACGACACGATAGAGCTGTGCGGCCTCGTGTCGAATATCTGCGTGCTTGCGAACGCCGTGATCGCGAAGACCGCCGCGCCGTACGCGCACATCATAGTCGACGCGCGCTGTACCGGCTGCGCTGATCCGGAAATGAACGAAAAGGCGCTCGATCTGCTTGAATCCTTCCACGTCGAAGTGACGGGAAGAAAAGGACGTGATGTAAAATGACGGACAGAAACTATACGCTTTTATGCGATTTTTACGAGCTGACGATGGGCAACGGCTATTTCGTCAACGGTATGCAGGATCAGATCTGCTATTTCGACGTGTTTTTCCGGCGCGTGCCGGACAACGGCGGCTACGCCGTGGCGGCGGGGCTTCAGCAGATCGTCGAATATATACTCGATCTGCATTTTGAAGAAGACGATATAGAATTCCTGCGCGGAAAAGGGATCTTCTCCGAGGATTTCCTCTCGTATCTGCGCGGCTTCCGCTTCACCGGTGATATCTGGGCGGTGCCGGAGGGCACGCCGATATTCCCGCAGGAGCCGATACTGACCGTACGCGCAAAGGCGCCGGAGGCTCAGCTTATAGAGACGTTCATACTGCTTTCGATAAACCACCAGTCGCTTATCGCGACGAAGTCGAGCCGCATAGTCCGCGCGGCGAAGGGAAGACCGGTGTCGGAATTCGGCTCACGCAGGGCGCAGGGCGCGGACGGCGCCATACTCGGCGCACGCGCGGCGTATATCGCCGGAGCGGCGGGCACGGCGTGCGCGCTGTCCGATAAGATATACGGAGTGCCCGCGGGCGGCACGATGGCGCATTCGTGGGTGCAGATGTTCGATTCCGAATACGAGGCTTTCGACACGTACTGCAAGATATATCCGAAGTCCGCGACGCTGCTCGTCGACACGTACAACGTGCTGAAAGAGGGCGTGCCGAACGCGATAAAGGCTTTCGACAACAATTTCGGGCGCGACCGCCGCGACGTCAGCCTCGGCATCCGCATAGACTCGGGCGACATAGCGTATCTGTCGCGCCGCGCGAGACAAATGCTCGACGAGGCGGGATATCAGCACTGCAAGATAATAGCCTCGAACAGTCTTGACGAGCTGACGATCCGCGATCTGCTCAACCAGGGCGCGTGCATCGACGCTTTCGGCGTCGGCGAGAGGCTGATAACGAGCGAGAGCGAGCCGGTGTTCGGCGGTGTTTACAAGCTCGCCGCGACGGAGGACGCGCGCGGGAACATCACGCCGAAGATAAAGATCAGCGAGAACACATCGAAGATCACAAACCCGCATTTCAAAACGGTTTACCGCCTGTTCGACAGGAAGACCGGCAAGGCGCTGGCGGATCAGATATGCCTTTACAACGAGGAGATAGACGACGAAAAACCGCTTGAGATATTCGACCCGAACTACACCTGGAAGCGCAAAACGCTGAGCGATTTCCGCGCCGTGAAGCTGATGAAGCAGATATTCAGGGACGGAAAGCTCGTATACGAGCTGCCGCCGCTCGACCGGATCAGATCGTACTGCGCCGAACAGATGGAAACGCTGTGGGACGAGGTCACCAGATTCGAGAATCCTCACGATTATTACGTCGACCTGTCCGAAAAGCTGTGGAACGTTAAAAAGGAACTGCTTGACAATAAAGGTAAACAGAGAAAGGCTGAACAATGAATTACGGATATTATAACGGAGAATTCGCGCCGCTGACCGACCTTCGCGCGCCGGTGCTCGACCGCGCGTTCTATTTCGGAGACGGCGTATACGACGTCACGACGTACGTCAACGGCAGATATTTCGCGATGGACAGCCATTATGAAAGGTTCACGAACAGCTGCCGCCTGATCGGCATCGAGCCGGTTTGGAGCAAAGAGGATCTTATCGGCATCTTCAATCAGCTTATCGTGCTGACAAGGCCGGAGGGCGACGCACTCGTGTATTTCCAGGCGTCGCGCGGCACCGCGCTGCGCGATCACAAGTACGAAGAGGGCATAAAGCCTAATCTTTTCGCCTACGTCAAGCCGCTGAAGCGCGTAGATGTGTACGGAAAGGTGAAAATGATCACCGAGCCGGATATAAGATTTGAAATATGCAATATAAAAACGCTCGACCTTCTGCCGAACGTCATGGCGGCGCAGAAAGCGTCGAAGGCGGGCTGCTACGAAGCCGCGCTTTACAGAGGAGACACGGTCACGGAGGGCTCGCATTCGTCGATAATGATTATATCCGGCGGCAAAGTCGTTATCCCGCCGCTGACGAAATACATACTCCCGTCCGTCACGCGCAGATATGTGCTGAAAATCTGCGAAGAACTTGATCTGCCGCACGAGCTGCGCACGTTCACGGTCGACGAAATGATGAACGCGGACGAGGTGATAGTCGGCTCCGCCTCCGCCATGTTCCGCCGCGTGTCCGAGATCGACGGCAGAGCCGTCGGCGGAGGCGCCGAAGCGCTGTTCGCAAAACTCGCCGAGGCGTATAAGGAAAAGTACGAAAAAGAATAAGGTGTCCCTTCGGGACGTTCTTTGGGGGTCGCCCACCCACATTAACCCCCAAACCCCCTGTTCCCTCCCATCAAAAAAGATGGGGCGCGAATCTTTTTATTTGAATTTTTGTAAACATTTGCGTCATGGCAAAATTTTCCGGGTAAAAACAACGTCTAAATATATGAGAAGATCGCAGATGATCAAAAATCGGATACAAAAGGAGAGAATAATGAAAAGAACAGCAGCTGTAATTTTGCTTTTGTCAGTAATACTGCTGACGGTAAGCTGCATGGATCACAACGCCCCGGCAAATGCAAATACGCAAGCGTCTGATACAACGGGACCGGACGAAACAACAGATGCGGAAGACGTTACGGCGACGGACGGCACGGAAAACGCTTTGCCAGAAACGACGGATGCGGCGACGTCAGCTTCCGAAACGACGGAGCCCGGCACCGGAGAACCGGCGACAGAAGCCGTGACGGAGGCCCCCGCCGGGCTTGAAGAAACGCTTAAACAGGCGTACGCGGATCTCTGTTACAACGCGTATTACAAGGATAAAGATCCCGGCGCCGTGTTTGACCGTGACGCCGTCCGCGTGGAGATCATATATGAAAAAGACGGTTCAGTCGTTTTTTACGGCCGCGGAGGCGAGCCGTTTGCGTCGACCGGCGACACCGTCGTAAAATACTGCGGCGGATATATCTTCTGCCTTCCGAATCAGAATACCGTCCGGCTGTACGACAACGGAACGCTCCTTGAGCTGTTCTCGGCGTACGAACAAGGTCATATTACG
>JAGDCE010000350.1 GCA_017958705.1 Clostridia bacterium | reverse complement strand
TGACAAAATAGGCGTTGCCACGTCGACGGACGGACTCCATTTCGAACGTAAAACGGATAAACCCGTGATCGTCAACGAACCGGAGTATTCGTCGTTCGATCATGAAGAGGTGATCTATTATCCGGACGATCCCGACGGCCGTCCGTACTGGATGTACGTGCGTCACGTCATAAGGAACGTCTCGGTCAGATACTGCCGCATCCGCTCCGCCGATCCGTTTGAATTCGATTACAAGCACGTCGAGCGCGTCGACAATCTCCAGGGTCTGGGTAACCAGATCGGCTGGCTCAGGCTCGACAGCGGCGAAGTGCTGTTCGTCCGCATCGGCTGCGCATACACGCCCGCCTCAACCCCGGCACTTCAGTTTTCAAAGGACGGACTTAAATGGTCCGATTTCGCGGTCATTCTCGCCGGCGTCGACAAGACCGACGCGCCGGCGAACACCGGCACAAACGTGTATTTCGTCGGCTTCTCGACGATAAACGGCACGGGAGAGATAGAAAAGCTCGAGGACGGCCGCTTTAAATTCATTTACGGCGGCTGCACTTCCGAGTCGCCCGTGGCGCCCGCAATATTCTACTCGAACGTCGGGCGCGGAGAATGTATTCTCAGTATCAAGGAGATCGAGCAATGAAAAGACAGATCGTCAACATCATCAACTTCATCCGCGGCTGCGAGCCGAGGCAGGAGGCAGATCTGACGACTCCGGTCAAAGAGCAGGTCAAACTCGCAAACAAATACGACCTTAAATCCACGTTTCTGATCATGTACGACGCGCTCTGTAATCCCGAATTTACGGACATTCTGAAGGACGCGAACGAAAAGACGGAGATCGGCGTGTGGCTCGAGGTAGTCGAATCGCAGTGCGAGGCGGCGGGCGTGAAATGGCGCGGCAGACCGAATTTCCCGTGGGATTACCACGCGAACGCCGGATTCACGGTCGCGTATAAAAGAGAAGAACGTGAGCGGCTCGTCGACGTCCTGTTCGAAAAATTCAGGGAAATATACGGGAAATACCCGAGGAGCGTCGGCTCGTGGGCGATCGACGCATATACATATGAATATATAAATAATAAATATGACGTCGACGCCGCGTGCACCTGCCGCGACCAGTGGGGCACGGACGGATACACGTTCTGGGGCGGATATTACAACCAGGCGTACTACCCGAGCAGATACAATATGCTCTGCCCGGCGCAGACGGCGGAGGCGCAGGTCAATATCCCCGTTTTCCGTATGCTCGGCTCCGACCCGATATATCAGTACGACATGGGGCTAGACGTCAACGGCGTCGCCGCGGAATGGCAGGGCGTCGCCACGCTCGAACCCGTTTACTGCGGACGTGACGGCGGCGGCAACCCGGAATGGGTCGACTGGTACTTCGAGGAGAACTTCAGCGGCCGCTGCCTGCAGTTCGGATACACGCAGGCGGGCCAGGAGAACTCGTTCGGCTGGCCTTCGATGTGCAACGGTCTGACGTATCAGATAGAAAAGATCGCGAAATGGCGCGACGCGGGCAGGCTCGAGCCGCTGACGCTCGGCGAGACCGGCGCGTGGTTCAAGGCGACGTTCTCCGAAACGCCGGCGACGGTCGTATCGGCGCTGACCGACCGCCACGGCAAAAACAGATCGTCCGTCTGGTACGACTGCAAAAACTACCGCGCGGACGTGTTCACCGAACACGACGCGTTCTGGATCCGCGATATATTCCTGTTCCGTGAAAAATATGAGGAAAGATATCTGCACGCTGTGAACGACAGCATATCGATGACGTTCGACAACCTGCCCCTTGTAGACGGAAACAGATACAGCGGCTCCGGCGTCCGCGCCGGCCTGTATCCGTACTCGTGCGGCAAGCGGCTGACTTACACGTCGGTATCCTATTCGGAGCAGGGAAGCGGCGCGAGCGTGACGTTCCACGGCACCGCGGCGGGCGATTTCACCGTCGCGATGACCGAAGGCGGCGTCAGATTCACTGCGCAGAGCGACTTTGAGCTCCGCAGCGAGAGCAAGGGCGGAGACGATGAACCGTCAAAGCGCGCGGAAAACAACGTCCTGCGCCTTAATTACCGCGGCTTCGACTATACCGTACAAGTCGCAGCCGGCATTCTTGCCGACGAAAAGACGTTCAGATCGGATCACGGCGAGCTTTTTCTTGCGCTTGACAGATAAAAAACGGCAATATGAAAGACGGGGGCGCGTTCTGTGTCAAGACGCGGCCCCGCGGTTTTTTTTGCCGCAAAGGCGCTTTTGCGGCGGGAAGCGATGAAAGCGGCGGACGCGTTCGGTTTCATTTTCCGCCTCGCTTCCATATTTTATATATATAAAATAGGCAATTTGACGGAAATTTTCACAAAAAGTGCACAAAACATAAATATTTAAAAAAATGTATACACAATAACCGATATCTACGCGCTAAACGTTTACGAATTTTAGGGTAAAAAGTCTTTACAAACCGCGATTATTATGGTATAATACCCCAAAATCCAGTTTCAATTATACCTCCCGCAATGAAAGATTGTGATAGTTGAAATTGCATTCCGCAACGATAATCAAATCCCGGGATCAAATCCCGCGGGTTTAATTAAATTTAAAAGGAGATCAAAGAATGAAGAACCTTATTAAAGTGCTCAGTTTAGTACTGGCTGCATTCATGGTGATCGGCGTGCTGGCGGCCTGCCAGAACGGCGGTAAAGATGACGATACCACTACTTCTTCCACTCCCGATGTCCCGGAAGAAGGCGTCAGACCCACCATCGAAGCGAAAGACAACAGCGTATCGTCCGATACGTCTGCGCTGAGCCTCACAGTCGATCTTTCGGCTTACGACAAACTCAGCCATGAAGCTGACGACGAAAACTGGAACGTTTACAGCGAAGCGCTCGGCGAATACTACAAGTATCTGCTCGCAGTCGACGCTGAAAACGACGTTTCCGGCAAATACGTCATCATGGCTATGGCGGAAGCAAAGCTGCTCGAAAGCGGCGCTTTCCTTCCCACCACCACCGACGGCGGCACGAAAGCCGTCAACAGAGTCGTTCCCCACACCGTTTCCAGCGCTCTCTGGGGCAATGATAACGAAAGACACTACAGCATACTCGTCGCCATCGAGCCGCTCAAGGCCGCTGACAGAGACGCTCTGAACAAGCTCTACGTCGAGGTCAAAGGCACCGGCACGTACATGAACAAGGCGAAAGCTTACCTCGCCGAAAAAGGCTACACCCTGAAAAAGACCTATACCACCACGTTCAGCTCCGACCCCAAGACCTGGGACATCCTGAAAACCTACCGTGCAGCTGACGCCCGTGCTATAGTCAAGACTTTCGACGGACTCTATGAGTACGATAACGAAGGCCGTATGGTCCCCGCTCTTGCGACTTCCTACGAAGTATCCGCTGACGGTCTGACCTACACCTTCAAGATCCGTGAAGGCGCTTACTGGTACACCCAGGACGGCCAGCAGTATGCTGAGATCACCGCGGAAGACTGGGTAACCGGTATGAAGCACCTGCTCGACAACAGGGGCAACACCGAGTACCTCGTTGCCGGCATAATCAAGAATGCTGCCGAGTACAACAGCGGTGAGATCACCGACTTCGCACAGGTCGGCGTCAAGGCGGTCGACAAGTATACCCTCCAGTATACTCTTGAGAAACCCACCTCCTTCTTCATCACGATGTTCGGTTACAACCCCTTCGCTCCGCTGAACAAAGCGTTCTTCGAGTCCAAGGGCGGTGAAGGCACCGAAGAAGAGCCTTCCCTCTACGGCACTGCTCCCGAGCACATCCTCTACTGCGGTCCGTACATAATCACCGAATTCACTTCCAACAGCAAGATCGAATTCACTCTCAACGAGAATTACTACAACAAGGAATACGTCAACGTCAACAAGCTTACTTATCTTTACAACGATGGTAAGGATGTCACCAAGGCGTATAACGATATGAAGCAGGGCACCATAGACGGCTGCGGCCTCAACACCACTACCGAACCTATGGCGAAGACCGACGGCTTCGAGCCCAACATCTACATCACCTCCACCGACGCGACCACGTTCGCCGGCTTCCTTAACCTGAACCGTAAGACCTACGAGACCATCAAAGGCTACGGCATGGCTTCCACGAAGACCGACGCGCAGAAGGCCGATTCCATAGCTGCGCTGAAGAACGTACACTTCCGTAACGCTCTCCTGTTCTCCATAGACAGAGCGCAGTACAACTCCATCATTGTCGGCGACGACGTCAAACTTTACTCCGTAAGAAATACCTACACGCCCGGTACCTTCGTGAAGCTCACCAGAGACGTGACCGTTGACATCAACGGCAAGTCCACGACCTTCAAGGCTGGCACCTACTACGGCGAGATCGTTCAGGCTCAGCTGACCGCTGACGGATCTCCTCTTAAGGTTTGGGATCCCACGGGCGGCGACGGCGACGGTTCTTCCGACGGCTTCGACGGCTGGTTCAACAAGGAAGCTGCCGTTGCAGAGCTCAACAAGGCTATCGATGAGCTTGCTGCGAACGGAGTCAACATCTCCGCTGAGAACCCGATCTATATTGACTATCCGTACTACTCCGCTAACGAAAACTACGCTGCGAGATCCGCTGCCCTCAAGAAGAACATCGAAGAAGTTCTCGGCGGCAAGGTCATCCTGAACCTCGTTGCGACTGATGATCAGTACGGCTGGTACTACGCAGGTTACTTCTGCGATTCCGGCGATCAGGTCAACTACGCTATGTACGAGGTCTCCGGTTGGGGCCCCGACTACGGCGATCCC
>JAGDCE010000349.1 GCA_017958705.1 Clostridia bacterium | reverse complement strand
GTGTTAGTTTTAGATAATTAGCGTCCGCTTCAAGCGAAAGCAGATTATCTTTATCAAGAGGAATTATCACTTCCGTATCATCATCGAGATTCTTCACCCTGACGGACGGATGCTCGTAATAAGGCGAGTTGACGGTTTCAAGATAAACGTAGCCGTTACGGTTTATGGTAACTGTATCCGAGAACTCGTGACCGTCCGCCGAAACCCTGATGAAATCGTACATAACCGTAGGCCTCGGACCGATCGCGGTCATCATTTTGTCTATCATGTGAGGCGTCGCGTACTTCATGTAGGCAACCTTCGAGGCGATCTTGTAATACGGCGAAGAGGGACTGAGCCGCGCGACCGCCGCCTGCAGAGCGGATTTGTCATACTCCTTCGGAAGCGCCCACTTCTGCAGCGAATGCGGATAGGTGCGCTCACCGAAGAAAACGTATGAGCTGTCGGGCGTGAATTTGATGCGCGAAACGATATACCCCTCGAGGTTGGCGTCGGTCTCTCCCGCTTTCAGCGTTTCGAGATACGTGCCGTCGGACGCAAAGAGCTTTGCGCCGCCGTCGTAGGACGCGACGACTATATATTTGCCGTTCGGCGAATACGCGGCTTCTCTGATAACGTTGCCGAAGCCGCCGAGCAGCGAAACGAGTTCGCCGCTTTCAACGTCGAACAAACGCGCGGCGCCGTAGGTGGACGTGCAGAGTATATTCTTATCGTCGGGCGAAAACTCGAGGCGTCTTACCGAACCGGTGTTGACGTTGTTGAGTTTCTTTATAAGCGTCTTGCTCTCGACGTCCCAAAGGCAGACGACTCCGTTATCGTCCGAGGTAGCGAGCAGACCTCCGTCCGAGGAGAAATCCGCGCCGCGGATCGCCCTGACGTGTCCGTCGGTAAGGTGCGCGTATTCGGTCCAGTCGGCAACGTTGTAAATAAACGTACCGTTGCTCGTCGTCGTAACCGCGACTTTTGAGCCGTCGTCCGTGATCGCTATGAAGCGCGGGTCGCTGCCAACGTCGATTTCCTGCAGTTTGGCGCCGGTGGTCGCGTCGAAAACGCGGAACTTCCATTTTCCGGTGCCGTTTGAATACTTCTGGGAACCGCCGTTAAATCCGCCCACAATCAAGGCACTGCTGTCTTTAGTGAAAACAACGCTCTCCTGAATGACCGCGCCGTTGTATATCCTGCGCGGCGCCTTTGTGTAATCGGAGGTATCGAAAACCGCGATATTGCCCTGAGTCGACGCGACCGCAAGCTTGCTGCCGTCGGGAGAATAAAGAACGCGCAGCGCTCTGTCGAATCCGGTGGAAAGCACGTGCTTCGTCACGTTCGTGACCGGATCCATGATATAGACCTTCTTCATATGGTCGGCGGAAGCGATCTCGGTGCCGTCGGGCTTGACGTCCGTCGGGAAGTTAATATCCCAGTAATCGTTGACGGCGACTGCGTTGAGACCGGTGGAATAGTTTACGCTTTCATCGGTCGTGTAGTCTTCGGTGCCGTCGGTCAGCTCGCCCGCTTCAAGGAAGCAGCGGACGTAGTCGACGTCGATGACGTATTCTTTCTCGGCGCCCCAGGATTCGTCGACCGTATTGCCCCATGAATTCGAGGTCCTTGCGCGGGGCGTATTGTTGAAAACAATATATCTGGCGGTATCGCCGAAGGCGAACTTCTTTCCTTCACTGTTGTAAAGAAGCGAATTGTACTGCATTCCGTCGAAGTAGTACCTGATCATATCGCGGTCCATTTCAAGACCGTAGGTGTGGTAATCGTCGCTCAGGTACTTCTCGCCGTATCCGTT
>JAGDCE010000348.1 GCA_017958705.1 Clostridia bacterium | reverse complement strand
TTACAACGGAAGAGTGATACGTTACGCGGAGGATCCGTCGGACGGCGGCTTCCTTTCCGCAGGATCGTTTGCTGGACGCGACGACATGCAGATCACCGTCTGCGGCACGGATGAGAGAATCCTGCTCGTCGCAAGATTCGACAATCTCGGCAAGGGCGCCAGCGGCGCCGCAATACAGAATATGAACATATCTCTTAACCTCACCGAGGAAACGGGGCTTATATTACCGGAGGACTGAACAGGTGAAGATTATTAACGGAGGCGTTTGCGCCGCAAAGGGCTACCGTGCAAACGGCATATACTGCGGTATCCGCAGAAACAGAACGAAAAAGGATCTTTCGCTAATCGTAAGCGACAAACCCGCGGCGTGCGCGGCGGTATACACCACCAATCTGGTCAAGGGCGCTCCTTTGACGGTGACTAAACGGCACCTGTCCGACGGGGTCGCACGCGCGATCATCTGCAACAGCGGCAACGCCAACACCTGCAATGCCGACGGGATACAAATCGCTGAGGAGATGTGCCGCATGACTGCAGGCGCGCTCGGGATATCCGACAGCGACGTCGTCGTCGCCTCGACGGGTGTTATCGGCCAGCCGCTCGACCTTACTCCGATAAAGAACGGCATGCCGTCGCTCGTCGGCGGGCTGTCCGATAAAGGCGGCGCCGCCGCGGCGGAAGGCATAATGACGACGGATACGGTAAAAAAAGAGATCGCGGTTCAGTTCAAAACAGGCGGAAAGACCTGCGTCATCGGAGGAATGGCGAAGGGCAGCGGTATGATCCACCCGAATATGGCGACTATGCTCGTCTTCATAACGACAGACGCGGCGATCAGCCCTGCAATGCTGCGGAAAGCTCTCGGCGAGGACGTCGGCAAGACCTTCAATATGATAAGCGTTGACGGAGACACGTCGACGAACGATATGGTAGTCGTGATGGCGAACGGTATGGCGGGAAACGAACAGATCACCTCCGAAGGCAGGGATTTCAGCGCGTTCATGAAGGCGCTGAATACGGTCACGGTTAGTCTGTGCCGCATGATCGCGTCCGACGGGGAAGGCGCGACAAAGCTGCTCGAGTGCTCTGTCAGCGGCGCTCCCGACCCGGAGACCGCGAAAACGGTGGCGAAAAGCGTCGTCTGCTCAAATCTGACCAAGGCGGCGATGTTCGGCGCCGACGCCAACTGGGGCCGCGTGCTCTGCGCGATCGGGTACAGCGGCGCGGCGGTTAAGGTCGACCGGATCGACGTCAGCTTCCAAAGCAAGTCGGGCGTCATAAAAGTTTGTGAAAACGGCTCGGGCGTCGCGTTCTCGGAAGAGCAGGCGAAAAAGATCCTCTCAGAGGACGAAATCGGCATACTCGTGGATCTGAAAGACGGTGGATTCTCTTCCACCGCGTGGGGTTGCGATCTGACGTACGATTACGTCAGGATCAACGGCGATTACCGCACGTAAGAGGAGGGAAAAATGAGCAATTCAATATCCAATACTGAACGGGCTGAGGTGATCGCGCAGGCGCTGCCTTATATCAAAAGGTACGTCGGAAAGACCGTAGTGATAAAATACGGCGGAAGCGCGATGATAAACGACGATCTGAAACATCAGGTTATGAAAGACATCGTGCTCGCGTGGCTCATCGGTATAAAGATAGTGCTTATACACGGCGGCGGGGCGGAGATCAGCGAGATGATGGAGAAGGTCGGAAAGGAGCCGCAGTTCATCGACGGACTGCGTGTTACCGACAGGGAGACGGTAGAGCTGGTTCAGATGACGCTATCGGGCAAGGTCAACAAATCTCTCGTGAACCTGATCGAGGTCACCGGAGGCAAAAGCATCGGCATATCCGGAGTTGACGGGCGGCTCATCGAGGCGAAGCCCAAAAACGAGAAACTCGGATTCGTAGGCACCATAACCGGCGTCAACACGGCGGTAATAAACGATCTGCTCGGCAACGGTTACATTCCGGTGATTTCGACGATCGGCTGCGATCAGTCGGGCGATATCTACAACATAAACGCAGACACCGCCGCGGCGCATATCGCGGGCGCGCTCGGCGCGGAAAGACTCATAATGATGACGGATATAGCGGGTATTCTGAGAGATAAAAACGATCCGTCGTCGCTTATTCCGGAGATCTCTGCGTCAGATGCCGGGATGCTTCGGGAAGAAGGAGTGATCGACGGCGGCATGATACCGAAGGTCGACTGCTGCATCGAGGCAATCAGACGCGGAGTGAAAAACGTCGTAATAATGGACGGCAGGGTGCCGCATGCGATCCTTATGGAGCTGCTGACGAATGAGGGCGCCGGAACGATGGTCACCGGCTGAGAGGAAAAGATAATGGATCTTAAAGAACTTGACGGTAAATACATAGCCGGGACATATAAACGCTTTCCCGTCGTCGCCGTATCCGGAAAGGGCTCGGTAATTACAGACGAAAACGGTAAAGAGTATATTGACATGGGCTCCGGCATCGGTGTTGCCGCATTCGGCATAGCGGACGACGTCTGGCGGAAAGCGGTCACGGACCAGATCGGACTGATACAGCACGCGTCGAACCTTTATTATACCGAACCGTGCGTTAAACTTGCGCAGATGCTCTGCGAGAAGACGGGGATGAAAAAAGTGTTTTTTTCCAACTCCGGCGCGGAAGCGAACGAATGCGCGATCAAGGCGGCGCGTAAATACGCGTCGGATAAATACGGCAAAGACAGATGCGTCATCGCGACGCTTAACAACAGTTTCCACGGCCGGACGCTTACGACGCTCGCCGCCACGGGGCAGGAGCATTATCACGAACTGTTCACGCCGCTGACCGGGGGATTCGTCAGTTTCGACGCGGGCAATCTGACCGTTCCGAAGGAACTTTGCTCGGAAGGGAAGCTCGCCGCGGTGATGATAGAGTGCATCCAGGGAGAGGGCGGCGTGATACCGCTTGAGCACGGTTTCGTTAAAGGACTCGCCGCGTTTTGTGAAGAAAACGACGTTCTGCTGATCGTTGACGAGGTGCAGACCGGCAACGGCAGGAGCGGAAAGCTCTACGCGTACATGAACTACGGGGTCACACCGGATATAGTGTCTACCGCGAAAGGGCTCGGAGGCGGCCTTCCTATAGGCGCTACCATGCTCGGACAGAAATGCGAAAACGTATTCTCATACGGCGATCACGGCTCAACCTTCGGCGGCAATCCCGTTTCGTGCGCGGCGGCGCTGAGCGTCCTGTCGCGGCTCGACGACGGTTTCCTTGCCGGTGTGTGCAGAAAAAGCGCGTACGTCTTTGGCAAGCTGTCAGGCGCGCCGGGGGTTGAGGACGTGGTAGGCATGGGGCTTATGATCGGAATAAAGACTAAAAAAGCGGCGGCGGCTGTTGTTTCTGAATGTATTGAAAAAGGCGTTCTCTGCCTTACCGCGAAGGATAAGGTTCGTCTTTTGCCGGCGCTGAACATCGACGTCGACCTGCTGAAGCAAGCCGTAAGGATAATAAAAGAAGTCTGCGCCGACGGACCGGATGACTGATCCGCCTCGGACGGACGCCCACGGGAGCGTTCTTTTATGAAAAAAGCTTATCTTGTTTTAAATAACGGAGAGGTCTTTGAGGGATACAAGATCGGCGCGGACACCGAAAGCGTCGGCGAGGTCGTTTTCACCACCGGTATGGTCGGCTATCTCGAAACGCTGACAGATCCGTCGTACGCCGGGCAGATCGTCGTTCAGACTTTTCCTCTCATTGGCAATTACGGCGTGATTCCGCAGGATTATGAGGGGAAGTGCGCCGTCCGGGGCTACGTCGTGCGGTCGCTGTGCGGCGCGCCGTCGAATTTTCGCTCGGAATACGGACTCGACGCGTTTCTGAAAGAAAACGGCGTATGCGGGATCTGCGGCATCGACACGCGCAGACTGACGAGGATTCTTCGCGAAGAGGGCGTTATGAACGGAATGATATCGGACAGCCCCGCGCCGCCGACGGAGGATCTCCGCGGCTACCGCGTAGCCGGCGTCGTTGAGCAGGTATCGTCCGGGTGCAAACGGGTCCTTCCCGCCAAAGGCGATGAAAAGTACAGCGTCGCGCTGATCGACTACGGCGCGAAGAAGAGTATAGCGGAATGTTTGCGAGAAAGAGGGTGCCGCGTTACCGTCTATCCGGCGGACACGCCCGCCTGTGAGATACTCGGCGCGGACCCGGACGGTATTATGCTGTCTAACGGCCCCGGCGACCCGGCCGAGAATACTTTTCAGATTGAGCAGATCAGAAAGATCATCGGCAAAAAGCCGCTGTTCGGGATCTGCCTCGGTCATCAGCTGGCGGCGCTCGCGCTGGGCGGCAGAACGGAAAAGCTGAAATACGGTCATCACGGCGTAAATCAGCCGGTAAAGGAGACAGGCGGCATCCGGACGTATATAACAAGTCAGAACCACGGCTACGAGGTAATAGCGGAAACGCTTGCCGGGACGGGGGTTGAAAGCTTCGTCAACGCTAACGACGGGAGCTGCGAGGGCATGGAATACCGCGGACTGAACGCGTTTACCGTACAGTTTCACCCCGAGGCGAACGGAGGCCCGCGCGACACCGCGTTCCTCTTCGACCGGTTCATCGATTTGATGGAGAAAGATAAAAAATGCCAAAGAACGACGCCATAAAAAAAGCGCTGGTGATCGGCTCTGGCCCGATCGTTATAGGTCAGGCGGCGGAATTCGACTATTCCGGCGCCCAGGCGTGCCGTGTGCTGAAAAGTCAGGGCATAAACGTCGTGCTCGCCAACTCCAACCCCGCCACGATAATGACGGACAGCGTGCTGGCGGACGAGATTTATCTCGAGCCGCTGACAGTGAAGACGCTGACGCGAATTATCGAAAAAGAGCGCCCGGACGGGATTCTCGCCGGACTGGGCGGCCAGACCGCGCTGACGCTCGCGACGCAGCTGTACGAGAAAGGCATTCTGCAGAAATACGGCGTCAGGTTCCTCGGCAGCGATATGGAAGCGATAAAAAAAGCGGAGGACAGGGAACTCTTCCGCGACACGATGCTGAAGATTAACCAGCCCTGCGTGCCGAGCGATATAGCTTTCGACGTCGAAAAAGCGGTCGCCATTGCCGGTACAATCGGTTATCCGGTGATAGTCCGCCCCGCGTATACGCTCGGCGGATCGGGCGGAGGCATCGCCAATGACGAGGAGTCGCTTCGGGCTATTGCCGCGAACGGACTCAAAATGTCGCCTATATCGCAGATACTCGTGGAGAAAAGCGTCGCCGGCTGGAAAGAAATTGAATTCGAAACTCTGCGCGACAACGCGGGCAACGCCGTCGCCGTCTGTTCCATGGAGAACGTCGACCCGGTCGGAATCCATACGGGCGATTCAGTCGTCGTCGCCCCGACGCTGACACTGTCGGATAACGAATTCCAGATGCTCCGCACCGCGTCGCTCCGGATTGTCGAGGCGCTCGGCATCGTGGGCGGCTGCAACTGCCAGTTCGCGCTCAACCCGGACAGTTTCGAGTACGCCGTCATCGAGGTTAACCCCCGCGTGTCGCGCTCGTCCGCGCTCGCCAGCAAGGCAACCGGATATCCGATAGCGAAGATTTCGACGATGATCGCGATTGGCTATAATCTGGACGAGATTGAAAACGAGATCACCGGAAAAACGTGCGCGTGCTTTGAACCAGCGCTCGATTACGTTGTCGTAAAAGTCCCCAAATGGCCGTTCGACAAGTTTTCCGGCTCCAGCAGGACGCTCGGTACGCAGATGAAAGCGACGGGCGAGGTGATGGCGATCGGTCAGAGTTTCATCGAGGCGCTGATGAAAGCGGTGCGCGGACTTGAGATCAAAATGGATTCGCTCAACCATAAGCCGCTGAGCGGCGAGGACGTTCTCGCGCGGCTCTCGTGCGCAGACGACTTGCGGATTTTCACGATTTTCGAGGCGCTGAAGGCCGGCGTGCCGGAGAAGACCGTACACGAAATAACGAAAATCGACCCGTATTTCATCTCCTGTCTCAAAGAGGCGGCCCTGCTCGAGGCGGAGCTTAAAGAAAAACCGCTCACGGATGAGCTGTATCTTAAAGCGAAAAGGTCGGGATTCCCCGATTCGTATATTAAATCGCTGACCGGGGAAACCGTGATGCCGGAATTCCGGTACAGCTATAAAATGGTCGACACCTGCGCCGCGGAATTTGCTGCCGAGACGCCGTATTTCTACTCCTGCGCCGACGAATACTGCGAGGCGAGAGAGTATAAGCGCAGCGGCAGACCGGTCATCCTCGTACTCGGCTCCGGCCCGATCCGCATAGGACAGGGCATCGAATTCGATTACAGCTCCGTCCACTGCGTCTGGACGCTCAAAGAGATGGGCTACGACGTCGTTATCGTAAACAACAACCCCGAGACGGTGTCGACCGATTACGACACCGCGAACAGACTCTATTTCGAACCGCTGACCGAGGAGGACGTCCTCGGGATCGTCCGGGTCGAGCAGCCGGTCGGCGTCGTAGTGGCGTTCGGAGGTCAGACGGCGATAAAACTCGCGAAGGCGCTCGACGCCGCGGGAGTGCGCATACTCGGTACGTCGGCCGAGAGCATAGACATCGCGGAGGACAGGGAACGTTTCGACGCGTTTCTCGAGTCGATACATATGTCTCGCCCGAAGGCGGTCGCGGTCGAAAGCACCGAGGAAGCGCTCCTGGCCGCCAGAATACTCGGCTATCCCGTCCTGCTCCGCCCGTCTTACGTAATCGGCGGGCAGGGAATGGGTGTCGTGCGCTCTGCGGATGAACTGAAAAAGTATATGGATTCTATCGTCTCCGGGGAAATAGCGAATTCCGTGCTTGTGGACAAATATATGCCGGGCGCGGAGCTGGAGGTCGACTGCATCTCCGACGGCACGACGGTGCTGATTCCGGGGATTATGGAGCATATCGAACGCGCGGGCATCCACTCCGGCGACTCGATTGCCGTTTATCCGCCGTATAACATCTCCGATTCGATGACGAAAAAAATCTGCGAAGTTTCCGTCGCCATCGCCAAGGGACTCGGCACGAAAGGCATCGTCAACATACAGTATCTGATATTCGAGAACGAACTCTACGTGATAGAGGTCAACCCCCGGGCGAGCCGCACAGTGCCTTATATCAGCAAAGTCACGCGCATCCCGATGATAGAGCTCGCGAGCCGCGTGATGCTCGGTGAAAAGCTCACCGATCTTGGTTATTCCGAAGGACTCGCGGAGACCGCGCGCTATTACGCGGTAAAGGTTCCCGTGTTCAGCTTTGAGAAAATCACCGACGCAAACTCGATCATGGGGCCGGAGATGAAGTCGACCGGTGAGGTGCTCGGCATCGGCAGGACGAAGGCGGAGGCGCTTTACAAAGGCCTTTGCGCGGCGGGGATAGACGTGCACGCGGAAAAAGAGCCCGGGAAGGGCATACTGATCTCCGTAGAGGACTACGACTACTCCGACGCCGTGAAACTCGCGGAAAAATTCACCGATCTCGGCATGAAGATATTCGCGACGCCGGACACGGCCGCCGCGATAAGGGCGCGCGGGCTCGACGTCACGAAGGCCTGCAACATCTGGGAAAACAACGATATATACGATCTTATAGAGACCGGAGCGGTACGCTGCGTAGTTTATACCGGCGCGGTCATGGACAGCTCGGTAGGAGATTTCCGGCTGCTTTACCGCAAAGCGATGAACGCGCGCATACCGTGCATGACGTCGATCGACACGGCGCTCGCGCTTGCTGACGTAATCAGCGCCAGTTACGACCAGAACAGCACGCATCTCGTCGATTTGAACCACTGAGGAGAAGATCATGAATCTTAAAGGAAGAAGCTTTCTGAAGCTGCAGGATTTTGCGCCGGAGGAGATAATCTATCTGCTCGATCTGGCGGCGGATTTCAAGAAAAAGAAAAAGGCGGGCGTACCCCACGACGTGCACCGCGGAAAAAACGTCGCGCTGATATTCGAAAAGACGAGCACGCGCACACGCTGCGCGTTCGAGGTCGCCGCGGCGGATCTCGGGATGCACTCCGTTTATCTCGACCCTAAAAGCAGCCAGCTCGGCAAGAAGGAGAGTATCGCCGATACCGCGCGCGTGCTCGGGCGGATGTTCGACGGCATAGAATACCGCGGATTCGGGCAGAGCCGCGTCGAAACACTCGCGAAATACGCGGGAGTGCCGGTGTGGAACGGGCTGACGAACGAGTATCATCCCACGCAGATGCTCGCGGATTTCCTGACGATAAGGGAGCATTTCGGCCGGCTGAAAAAGATCCGGCTTGTATATGTCGGAGACGCTCGCTACAACACAGGTAATTCACTGATGGAGGGCTGCGCGAAAACGGGGATCGATCTGACAATCTGTGCACCGGAAAAGTATTTCCCCGACCCCGGGCTCGTCAGCGTCTGTAGACAGATCTGCCTGTCATCCGGCGCGTCGCTTCGCTTTGAGACTGACCCTATAAAAGCGACCGCGGGCGCCGACGTAATATATACCGACGTCTGGGTTTCGATGGGCGAACCCGATTCGGTATGGAAAGAGCGGATAGACGATCTGCTTCCGTACCGTGTGACTTCGGAGCTTATGGACAACGCCGGAGAACAGTGCCGTTTTATGCACTGTCTGCCGTCGTTCCACGATCTGGAGACTGAAACCGGTATGGAAACGTATAGAAAGTTCGGCATCGACTGTATGGAGGTGACCGACGAAGTCTTTGAAAGCGACCGTTCGATCGTCTTCGATGAAGCGGAGAACCGAATGCACACAATCAAAGCCGTCATGGCGGCAACGCTGTAACAGACTTATCGTTCCCGCCGGGTTGACTTACACGGGTCTGTATGATATAATAACTAAAGGAGAATTGCCCCAGCAAATCATTGTTTTTCCTAAGGAGTAAAAAATGAAATGTCCCGTATGCGGATGCCTTGAGAGCCGTGTCGTCGACTCCAGACAGAATCTTGAGGGAAACAGCATAAAAAGGCGCCGCGAGTGCATGACCTGCGGCAAGCGTTTCACCACCTTTGAGGTGATCGAGGCGGTACAAACCGTCGTCATAAAGAAAAACGGCTCGCGCGAGCTGTTCGACCGCTCAAAACTCCTCGCCGGTATTTTCAAGGCGTGCGAAAAACGCCCGGTCAACGCCGAGCAGATCGCACTCGAAATCGAGCAGGAACTGCAGAACTCGCTTTGCCACGAGGTCACCTCGGGGGACATCGGCGAGATGGTCATGCGCCGGCTCAAGGAGGCGGACGACGTCGCGTACGTCAGGTTTGCCTCGGTCTACCGCGAATTCAAGGACATCGAGACCTTCATTAAAGAACTCAACGAGATGAAGGGAAAAACCGAGTAATCGCGAGCGAAGCTGTGTTTTAAGGCAATACCGCACAAATCGCGTTCGGAGATTGCCGAGTTATTTTTGTGCCTGTTTTTGATGAGAAATCGCAGGAAAACAGGCGGTTTTTCAAGATTTAGACGCAAAAACAGGCGCGGAAAGAGCCGGCAAGATTTGTGCGTCGATTTGTGCGGTATTGCCTTAAGGTAATACCGCACAAATCACGTGTGCGGAT
>JAGDCE010000037.1 GCA_017958705.1 Clostridia bacterium | reverse complement strand
GGGAAATCAGTGCCGAAAAGGAACTTCTCGGCCCCGTGCGCCCTTATGAAGTCGACGGAGAATTCCGGCGTTATGTAAGAAAGCGAGCTCGACGTATCCATATAGACGTTCGTTCCGCACAGGAGCTTCAGCGACTCGTCCCATTCGCGGTATCCGCCGAAATGCGCACCGATGACGGTCTGCTTCGGGAAGTCGCCGATGACCTTCTTTAATCTGGCGGGGGAGGAAAGATCAGATCTGTCGTCGCCCATATGGAAGAGTATCGGAAGTCTGCCCTCGGCGGCTTCATATATTTTATAAGCGCCGGGATCGTCGATAGCAAATCCCTGGAACTCGGGGTGGATCTTCAAGCCCTTGCAGCCGAGCGAAATAACGCGGTCGATCTCGCCGGCGCAGTCCTCGAACCCCGCGTGTATCGAGGCGAAGCCGAACACACGCTCGTTTATGATGCCGGAAAGCCAGGTGTTTATGGAAATGACCTGGCGCGGAACGGTCGCGGTAGCGAGCAGAACGACCTTGCGCTCGGGATCCGCGTCGAGAAACGCCTGCATGGTGGGCAGCTTGCCGTCCTCCTGCATGGGGATACCGTAGTAATCGCCGATGGCGTTGACGGCTTTCGTGACTATATTGTCGGGGAACGCGTGGCAGTGGAAATCGATTATCTTCATCGGGGACTTCTTTCTGTGGGGATCAATCGCTCATAAGAGCGTTATGGGAAATGGCGGCGAACAGTTTTTCGTTTTCAAGCGCGATGCCGGTACCTCTGACGACGCAGGAAACGGCGTCTTCCGCGACGACGGTCTGTATGCCGGTGCGTACGGTGAGCAGTTCGGCGAGGCCTTTGACGAGCGAGCCGCCTCCGGTGAGGTGGATCTTGTTCTTGGAAATATCCGCGACGAGCTCCGGTTCGGTGCCTTCGAGCACGCGGCAGACAGCGTCGGAGATCGCGTTCGCAGGCTCTTCGAACGCCGCGAGCATGTCCTCGGAGTTGACGTCGATCGTCTTGGGCAGCCCGGTCATGAGGCAGCGCCCTTTTACGGGAATTGAGATGACGTCCGTGGGCATATATACGCAGCCGATCGCTTCCTTGGTATCCTGAGCGGTACGGTCGCCGATGAGGACGTTGAACTTGCGGCGGATATATTTGATGAGCGCTTCGTCGAAGCGGTCGCCCGCAATCTTGATGGACGTCTTGTTTGCGACGCCGCCGAGCGAGATAACGGCGATATCGGTCGTACCGCCGCCGATATCGACAACCATGTTTCCGCAGGGCTTGATGATGTCGATGCCGGCTCCTATTGCGGCGGCGATCGGCTCTTCGATTATGTATACGTGCCTCGCGCCGGCTTTCTTGACGGCGTTTCTGACCGCGAGTATCTCGACTTCGGTGATGGAGGAGGGGACGCATACCATGATCCTCGGCCAGAAACTCGTGTTGCCGAGCACCTTGCGGAGAAAGTATTTGATCATCTTTTCAGTCAGATCGTAGTCGGAAATGACGCCGTCCTTGAGCGGACGTACGGGCTCGATCGTGCCGGGCGCTCTTCCGAGCATCTGCTGCGCCTCTATGCCGACTTTTTTGATTATTTTATTGACTTTATCGACCGCTACGACCGAGGGCTCGTTTAATACGATTCCCTTGCCCTTGACGTAGATGAGGACCGTCGCGGTGCCGAGGTCTATACCGACGTCTGTACCGAATGCCATATTATTCTCCTTCCGCCGCAGAAGCGGCTTTCTTTGTAGAGGTGATGGTCTTCAAACATCTAATTATAACCGAATAATCCGATTATTGCAAGAGAAGACGCTTATTTTTTTCTTTTCTCCTGTTTCGTTGTGAAAAGTGTGACGCAGAAAACGGATTCCGCGCCGTGCAGCTTGAGCATTTTCGCACATTCGCTCAACGTCGATCCCGTGGTGAAAACGTCGTCGATCAGAAGCACGTTGCTGCCGAAAAGCTCGCATCCGTCGTCAACAATGTCGAACATGCCGAAAACGTTTGCGTGGCGTTCGTTGAAATTGCGCGAACGCTGGCTTTTTGAGTCGTCTGAGTAATACCGGAGCACGCCTTCTTTTAATTCGACTCCGTATTCGGCGCAGAAAGCTTTGGCGAGCGTAGCGTTAGGGGACTTGCCTGCGCCGAGCCGCGGCCCGCGCACATTATCGTCGATGCGCGATTTGTGATCCGGAACGCGTACGGCAAAGTCGATGCGCTCGCCGGCGTAAGCTTCAGTCGCGGTTCCCGCCATGTAGATCGCAAACACCTCTGCGCGCCAGTCTTCGCGGTTCTTTTTGAATTTCAGGAGCCCGCGGTTGAAAGGCTCGGCGTAGTAAAGCGGAGCGACGGCGCGGTCGAACTCAAGGCCTTTTCCGCACTTGCAGTATTTGCGTTCGCACCCGCATTTACGGCAGATGTTGCCGATCACGTGCGGAAGCTCGGCTTCACAGCGTTCGCATACGTATTTTGATATCGGGATCAGCTCGTCACAGAAGGCGCATCTGTTAGGATAAATAACGCATCCGAGCGCTTGAAGAAAGGTTTTCGGTCTGTCCATTGCCGCCTCCTCCTTACAGCGCCTCGAGGCGGAGGAACTGAGCGAGCGCCGTGTAGCGGCGGCGTTCCTTGTTGTTTTTTGTCATATACTCGACGTCTTCGCGCGTGCCGACGACTATGCACATATCCTTAGCGCGCGTTACCGCGGTGTAGAATAGGTTGCGGTATTGGAGCTTTTTCGGTGCGGCGGTGGGGAAGATGACGTAGGCGTATTCGCTGCCCTGGCTTTTGTGAGCGGTTATCGCGTAGGCGTGCTCTAGCTGTCCGAGCCATTCGTACGCGTACTGAGCGACGCGTCCGTCGAAATCTATGGTGATGAACGGCTCGTTGCCGATCGCGGTGATCATTCCTATATCGCCGTTGTATATGCCGGCGCCTGCGGATCCGTCGGAAAGCTTGTAGACGATATCGTAGTTGTTCTTCGTCTGCATCACCTTGTCGCCGACGCGGAAAACGGTCGAGCCGAACGTGCGTTCGCCTTTGTTCGGGGACCTGGGGTTGAGTATCGCCTGCAGCCTTGCGTTAAGCGCGACGGTGCCGCTTTCGCCGATGCGGGTCGGGGAGATAATCTGTATGTCCTTGAAAGAATCTGCGCCGTAAGCCTTCGGGAGCCTGTTGGCGCAGAGGTCGACGACCGTATCGGCGATCGATGCCGCGTCGTTACCGCGCAGGAAGAAGAAGTCGTGCTTCGTATCGTTCAGCACCGGCAGTTCGCCGTTGACTATGCTGTGCGCGTTGGTGACGATAAGGCTGTTTTCGGACTGCCTGAATATAACGTCGAGGTCAACGCAGTAAATGATCTCGCTTTTGATTATATCTTCAAGTATGTTGCCGGCGCCGACGGAGGGGAGCTGGTTGAAATCGCCGACTAAAACAAGCCTGCAACCCGGTTTTACGGCCATCAGAAGCGCCTCGAACACGATGACGTCGACCATGGAGAGCTCGTCTATGATGAGCGCGTCGCATTCGAGCGGATGCGTCTCGTCCCGTGTGAATACGGGTATCTCATCGTCTTCGTTCGGAACGACCTCGAGCAGGCGGTGGATGGTTTTGGCTTCCTTTCCGGTAAGCGCGGACATTCGCATCGCGGCGCGGCCGGTGGGCGCGGCGAGGAGTATCTTCATGCCGTTGCGCTCAAATAGGGAGATGATGCCTCGCAGCGTAGTCGTCTTGCCTGTGCCGGGACCGCCCGTAAGGACGAATATACCGTTTTCGGCGGCGGCGATTATCGCCTCGGTCTGCTTTTCCGAGTACCTGATGTTGTTTTCCTTTTCGATCTTGGGCAGCAGATCTTTATATTTGAGCGGCGATGTCTTATATGAGTTCAAAGCGTAAAGACGCTCCGCGCAGGTGTTTTCCGCGTTAAAATATTCGGGCAGGAATATCTTCTCGGAGCCGGCGTCGCCGAAGGCTGTCAGATACCCTTTTTCAACAGAAGCGATCAGCGCCTCGTCTACGACGGATGGCTCAACAGATAGCATTGTCGACGTAAGCTCCGTCAATTGTTTACGCGGCAGGTAGGTGTGTCCGTTTTGCAGATTGAAGCGCAGCATATACCGCAGCCCGGCCTCTACGCGGCGCGGGAAATCGCCGTCGAATCCGAGCCTCGCCGCGAGAGAGTCGCAGGCGGGGAAGTCGAAGCCGCGGACAGCTTCGTATATCGCGTAAGGGTTACGCTCGACCGTTTCCACCGCGGCTTCGCCGAACGCGTCGAATACCTTTATCGCAAAGTGCGCTTCTATACCGAGGTCGATAAGCGAAATTATCGTCGTTCTCGCGGAGTTCTGTTTCGCGAAGTCCGCGGAGAACTGCTGCGCCTTTGCTTTCGTCACGCCTCTGACGGTCGCGAGCTTGTCCGGATGGTTTTCTATAACGTTCAGCGTATCGTCGCCGAATTTGTCGACGATGGCCTTTGCCGTGACCGGTCCGATGCCCTTGATCGCGCCGGAGGACAGATATTTCATTATTACGTCAGCCTTGTCGGGAAGCTCCTTTTCATATGACGCCGAGTTGAATTGCCTGCCGTATTTTGAATGCATAACGAAGCTGCCGGTGAGCGTCAGAAGTTCGCCGGGATTTACGTCAGCAAAAGTGCCGGCAACGGTGATCTCACCGTCGTCGGTAAGCAGTTTCAGTATCGTGTGGCGGTTCAACTCGTTTACGTATATCACGGAGTTGACCGTGCCGCGCAGGGTTTCCGTCTCCATCAGCTTCAGCCTCCGGGTTTCGATCGTGGATGGTTCTATTGTTATCTCCGCCGTTTTTGAGATTCAGCGCGTTAATGATCGATGAAAAAAACTCAAAGAATCCGAAAGCGGCGAAGAAGACCAGCATATACAATAAGACCGGCGCCGGCATAACATCACCTCGGTAATATTATACTCGGTACCGGTCGTTTGAGTGAGGCGTTTACCTGGCGAGGACGAGCAGCTCGTCGACTTTGTAGGTATCCTCCCAACGTACGCCGAGATCTTCGCGTCCCATGTGTCCGTAAGCGGAAAGCGGAGCGTAGATCGGCTTGCGAAGGTCGAGAGTTCTGATGATGCCGTCGGGCGTGAAGTCGAAGACCTTGCAGATGATCTCGGAGATCTTTTCATCCGGGATCTTTCCGGTGCCGAAGGTGTCGACGAACACCGAAACGGGCTTCGCGACGCCGATTGCGTAAGCGAGCTCGATCTCGCACTTGGAGGCGAGCCCCGCTTTGACGACGTTCTTCGCGGCGTAACGCGCGGCGTAAGAGGCGCTGCGGTCGACCTTGGTCGGATCCTTGCCGGAGAAAGCGCCGCCGCCGTGTCTGGCGTAGCCGCCGTAGGTGTCAACGATGATCTTTCTGCCGGTCAGTCCGGAGTCGCCGACGGGTCCGCCGACTACGAAGCGTCCGGTGGGGTTGATGAGTATGCGGGTATTATCGTCGATCAGGCCGGCGGGAATGGTGGGCTTGATAACGTTTTCGATTATGCCTTTGCGGAGCTCGTCGAGCGAAACGTCGGCGGTGTGCTGAGAAGAAACGACGACGGTGTCGATGCGCGAGGGCTTGCCGTCTGCGTATTCAACGGTGACCTGGGTTTTTCCGTCGGGGAAAAGATAGGGAAGAATCCCTTCTTTTCTCGCGGCGGTAAGTCTCTTGGCGAGCTTGTGGGCGAGGGAGATGGCGAGCGGCATGAGCTCGGGCGTTTCGTCGCAGGCGTAACCGAACATAATGCCCTGATCGCCGGCGCCGCCGCCGAAGTTCTCTCTTTCGGACTTGTCCTCGAGGGACTTGTTGACGCCCATCGCGATATCGGGGGACTGCTCGTCTATCGAGGTTACGACAGCGCAGGTGTCGGCGTCGAAGCCGCAGGCACTCGTGTAACCGATGTCGCGCAGCGCCTTTCTGACGATGCCGGGAATGTCGGCGTAGGAATTAGTGGTGATCTCGCCCATAACGCTGACGACGCCGGTCGTGACGGTGGTCTCGCAGGCAACGCGCGCGTTAGGATCATTGGCGATTATCGCGTCGAGGACGGAATCGGAGATGCGGTCGCAGACTTTATCGGGATGCCCCTCGGTAACGGATTCGCTGGTGAAAAGATACTTGCTCATAAAAGTTCCTCCTGTATGTGAAGTGAATATATTGTGTTACCCAAATAAATATAATACTACATAATGAGTATAATGTCAATACGTCAGACTAAAAAATACCTGCGACTCCGTAAGATATAAGCGTGACGACGATCCCGGCGGTAATGACGCCCACTACTACGGCGAGCATCGCTTTCCGGAAGCGTATCCCGAGGAAATTCGCGACAAGTGAGCCGGTCCATGCGCCGGTGCCGGGAAGCGGTATGGCGACGAAGAGTGCGAGCCCAAAAAACGAGAGATTCTCGCGCTTTTCGGATTTTACCTCTGCGCGCCGTTCGCCCCAAAGCGCCATCTTTCTTGTGAGCTTGAATCGTTTCATCCAGCTAAAGAGCTTTTGAATAAACAGCAGTATAAAGGGCGCGGGAAGCAGGTTGCCGATAACGGCGATGCCGAAGGACTGCCAAAAAGGCAACCCGAGCACGCACCCGAGCGGGATCGCTCCGCGCAGTTCGATGATCGGTATCATAGAACAAAAGAACACAGCGAGCTGCGGCGGGAACGTATCGGTAAAAAATGTTTTTATTGCGTCGATCAAAATTTCACCTCGCGGTAGGTCAGGCGGTCGCTCCTGTCTTGCGGAGCGCCAGCTCGGTCGGCTTGAACAGCAAGCCGGTAACAGCGGCGTTTATGCCGAATTTGACCAGATTGAAAGCAATGATATACGGAAGCAGTTCGATAACGACCGAAACGGGAACGGTGTATTGCAGCGGAGTTATCAGCAGGTTGAGCGGGATCATTATCGCGGTTGCGGAAACGACCGCGGCGGCGAGGCCGATGATCGCGCCCTTGATATTCTTAACACGGCGGTATATGAAGCCGCATACGAACGCGGCGGCGCCGGTCGCGATGAGGTGCATCACGGGGCCGAACGGGAACGAGCCCGGTTCGAAAATGGCGGCCTGGATAAGCGCCACGACAAAAGTCAGTATCAGCGAAAGTACGGGCGATATCAGCATCGCGCACAGGAATATGGTAATGTCAGCGGGATCATAAGTCAGATAGCTGACGGCGGGGAAAACAGGAAATCTTATGAGATACACCAGGACGATCGATATCGCTGCGAATACAGACATAACGATCAAGGTGCGCAGATCGAGTTTTGTTTTTTTCATTATTTGTCCCTCCACATAAAGAAATGCCCGCGCAAACCGGGGCATGACTTAAACGGAGAAAACAAAATCTTTTCTCGTCCGGACTCAGACCGTTTCAGGTCAATACCGTCGGTCACGGAGTTTCACCGTGTCGGCTCCGGAAGACCCCGGAGTTAGCGGACTTTCACCGCCGGTGGGGAATCTCACCCCGCCCCAAAGATTTACAATGACAGTATATTACTCCGCGGGCGAAATGTCAAGCGAAAACGCAAAATTGACAGCGCTGTGTTTTTTTTATGAAATTATAAAAATCCACTTGCAAATTATTCAATCGGAAGGTATAATAACAGCATATAGGTATTTAATGCCGAAATCCGTATTTGGAGGTTAAAATGAAAAAGGTTCTTTTACTCATCCTGGCGTTTGCCACCTTACTGCTCGGGCTGTCCGGGTGCTATATGTACGGTAATACCGCCACGCAGACGAATAATACCGGGTCCGCTCAAGCGCCGCAGAATCCGTCTTGGACCAGCTATCTGATGCTCCTCATTCCGGTAGTCTTTATCGTACTTATGTGGCTGCTTCTCATCAGACCCCAGAAAAAGAAGGAGAAGAAAGCCAAGGAGATGCTTAAAGCTCTGACCGTCGGCGACGAGGTCGTCACCATCAGCGGCGTTGTCGGCAGGATCGTCCAGGTCAAGGACGACGGCTTCGTTATCGAATCCGGTGTTGACCGCACAAAGTTCAGAGTCAAGAGATGGGCGGTCCAGGAAAAGGTCGTCCACGAGAGCAACTGACATGTGTTGACGCCGTCATAATTTGTCCGCTTTCGGAATACATATGTTCCGGAGGTGGACTGTATGGACGGAAATAATACACGGCTGTTTTCCGCCGCAGGATCTATGATCGTCCTGAAGGGCGTTTTGACGGGGCTTGTAACGAGCCTGCTGTTGTCGCTCCTCTTTGCGGGAGTTATTCTGTGGTTTTCACTTCCGCTCGTCTGGGCGTCTGTGCTTGCGTACGCGGCGAATGCCGCCGGTGCGTTTGCGGGAGGCTTCGTCAGCGGAACGCTCGCCGGATGCAAGGGGCTGAAATTCGGTTTCGCGACCGGCGCGGTCATGTTTGCAGTCGTATTCCTTGCCGGAGTCATCGCCGGCAGGAACGTTCCCGGTATCGGCAGTATAGCCGTCGGCGCGGGAATATCCGTGGGTTTCGCCGTATTGGGCGGGATCGTCGGAGTAAATCGCAAGTAAGAAATCAAAATAAAGGAGCAGATCAAAATGAAACACATCAAGACAATCGCAGAAGGCACTCTGAAAAAGAATCGCGACACCCGCGGTTGCGGAGAATGCCAGACTTCCTGCCAGTCCGCCTGCAAGACCTCCTGCACGGTCGGCAATCAGAAGTGCGAGAACAAGAAATAAGAGCGCGAGAGGGCATCGCCGCATCGGCGGTGCCCGTTTCGGTTAACCGAAAATCATATACGGGGCGTACGCGTCGAAATGACGCCGTCCGCCCGTATTTCCTTATGGGTGATAGTTTTGGTACATACCTTCAGACAAAACGGAATAAACGTTGCGCTTGACGTTGAAAGCGGCGCCGTCCATCTGCCGGACGACGTCTCGTTTGCCGTGCTCGCCGCGTTTCCGGACAAGCTCCCGACCGCCGGTGAAGCCGTCGCTGCGCTCGGAGCCAAATACGGCGAAGACGAACTGCGCGAGGCTGTTGCGGAGCTGAAAACGCTCGCGGACGACGATATGCTTTATACAGCGGCGGAGGAGATACCCGCGCCGGTGTATTCTTCGCTGATGCCGGTCAAGGCGATGTGCCTGCACGTGGCGCACGACTGCAATCTGCGCTGCGGTTACTGCTTCGCCTCGCAGGGCGACTACCACGGCGCGCGCGGGATTATGCCGCCGGAAACGGGGAAAAAGGCGATCGACTTTATCGCCGCCGTTTCAAAAGGGCGCAAAAACATCGAGATAGACTTTTTCGGCGGCGAGCCGACGATGGCGATGAAGACGGTCAAAGAGACCGTCGCTTACGCCAGATGCGTCGAAAAAGAGCGCGGGAAGAACTTTCGCTTCACGATAACGACCAACGGTCTGCTGCTGAGCGACGAGAATATCGACTTCATAAATGCCGAGATGAGCAACGTCGTCCTCTCCCTCGACGGGAGGCGGATTGTCAACGACAAAATGCGCAAGTGTGTTGACGGCTCAGGGTCCTACGATATCATAGTTCCCAAGTTCAAAAAGCTGCTCGAAAAGCGCGGAAGCGATAAGAGTTACTACCTGCGCGGCACGTTCACGCGCGATAACCTCGACTTCGCCTCCGACTTCGAGCATATATACGGGCTCGGCTTCGACGAGATCTCGATCGAGCCGGTAACGGCTCCTGCGGACAGGCCTTACGCCCTGCGTGACGAAGATCTGCCGCGCATCGCGGAGGAATATGAAAAGCTGACGAATGTCATCCTCAAGCTCCGCGCCGAGGGCAAAAAGGTCAACTTCTTCCACTTTATGGTCGACCTTGACGGTGGGCCCTGCGCGGTCAAGCGCCTCAAAGGTTGCGGCGCGGGCAACGAGTACGTCGCCGTCGCTCCAGACGGCAGTATTTATCCCTGCCACCAGTTCGTCGGTATGGACGACTATAAGATAGGCTCGCTCGACGAAGGTATCGTCCGCGATGACGTACGCCGTATATTTGCGCAGTCGAGCATAATGTCGAAACCGGATTGCAGGGACTGCTTCGCTAAATACAACTGCAGCGGCGGCTGCGCCGCCGGAAACATCTTCTACGGCGGCGGCATCGATTCGCCTAATAAGCAGGCGTGCTTCATGCAGAAGAAACGCCTGGAATGCGCGCGTGTGCTGAAAGCCGCCGAGGCGGGCGCTCCCGTTGAGTTTTGATTTGGGGATGAGAGAATGAAAAGGATTGGATTTATCGGCTGCGGCAACATGGCTTCCGCGATGATCGGCGGACTCATAAGAACCGGCTATGACGCCGCGTACATTAACGTTTTCGACATAGACGCCGCTAAAGCGAACGCCTTCGGCGAACGCGGCGCGGCCGTCTGCGCCGACGAGATTGACGTCGCGAAAAAGAGCGACTTCATCGTGCTCGCGGTCAAGCCGCAGGTCATGAAGCCCCTCCTCGAAAAGCTCGGCCGCGCAAATGAAAGCGCCGTCTACGTCAGCATCGCCGCCGGCGTCAGCACCGCGAGCGTCAAACGCTTTCTCGGCTACGACGCCAAGGTCGTGCGCGTTATGCCGAACACCTCGCTGCTTATCGGACTCGGTGCGACCGCCGTTTCACATTCCGCGCCTGTTAACGGCGAAGAGTTTGAATTCGTAAAAGGGCTTTTCACATCGGGCGGCATCGTCGAGGAAGTTGGCGAGGACATGATGAACGCCGTTATCAGCGTCAACGGCAGCAGCCCCGCTTATGTTTATTATCTAGCTAAAGCCGTCGTCGACGGCGCCGAAAAGCAGGGAATAGACCGCGAGACCGCCCTTCGCCTCTTCGCGAAAGTGCTTGAAGGCGGCGCTAAGATGCTGACCGACTCCGGCTTCACTCCGGAAGAGCTCATCGACCGCGTCTGCTCCAAAGGCGGCACGACGATCGAAGCTATCAACGTCTTCGACGCCCGCGGCGTTGAAGACGCCGTCGTCGAGGGGATGGAAGCGTGCACAAAGCGGGCCTGCGAGCTCGATCTGAAATAACAGTAATACTTCCGCTTGTCCCGTCATAACCTTTATCAAAGGTGGGACAGGCAATGAAAAGGAAATTACCGCAAATAATCTTCACGCCCCGCGTGGGGCGCCGCAAAAACCCGAAAGACAAGCCGTTTGCGCGCTATCTTACGAACGGATATTTTCTGTTTCTGGCGGGTATCATTATCGGTTGCGTTATAAACGGATTCATGTCGCTGCCGTCGTTTCTCGGCGGAGGAACGCGCCTTGCCGCGATACTGTCCGGAACGGAAGCGTTTGATTTCGGAGGCTACTTTCTTGAATGCTTCGCGCTATGTATGACCTCCGTAGCGATAGTTTTCGTGCTGGGTTTTACCGCGGCCGCGGTGCCTGTAGTTTACGCCGTGCCCGCGTTCCGCGGGATAGGCTTCGGCGTGATGATGACGGAGATATACTCCGCCTTTGATCTCAAGGGCGCGCTGATCTGCCTTGTGGCGGTCATACCTTACGCGGCGATAACGGTCGTTTCGCTGTGCGTGCTTTCGATGGACGCGGTGCTGATATCCGGCTCGCTGACGCGTTTCCTTTTCGCGGGCGACGTTTCCGGCGTGAACGGCACGCGTCTGCGCGGCTATTTCGTTAAATTGTTCATATCATCCGCGGCGGCTGCGTTCGGCGCATTCGCGCATTGCGTAGGAGTAAAGCTGTTAATGACGGTAATGTGAAAGGATGTAAAAATGGGTATATTAGGGAAATACTACGACCAGACGCGTGAAGGAAAAGGCGTATCAAAAGGCGACGCGCGCGACAAGGGGATTTTCAACTTCTTTGACATCTATACGACGAACTTCTGGAAGCTGATCCTGCTCGGACTGATGTGGCTGCTTTTCAGCCTGCCCGTCGTGACGATGCCTGCCGCGACCTGCGCTTTTGTTTACATCATACGCAATATGGTGCGTAAAAAGGGCGTCTTCCTCTGGGGCGACTTCGTCGATACCTTCACGAAATACTTTTGGAAGTCTCTCCCGCTCGGCATAGCCGATCTCATCCTGTACGGACTTTCGTTCATCGCGCTGCGCTGGTACGGCATTATGGGCGGATTGATAATCTATGAAGGAGTTTTCGCGCAGCCGAGCTTCTTTTATCTTATCGGCTTCGGCGTTGTGTTCGCTTTCACCGCGATCTACACGATGATGCGTATGTATACGTATATGCAGCTCGTATCTTTCGATTTCGGCTACATACAGATTATCAAAAACTCGTTTTATCTCGCGTGCCTTGGTTTTTTGAGAAACCTTTTCGTTGTGCTGGTGCGCCTGCTGATAGTCGTTGTGCTCTACTTTATCGCGTCAATAGGCAACAGCGTCGGGTTCGGTATAGTGATTGTGATAACCCCGCTGCTCGTGATAAACTTCCGCGGATATCTTATAAATTACAACGCGTTTGCCGTTATCTATAAGCATATCGTGGGTCCCTATGAAGAAGAACAGGCGCGTCTTAAGGCGGAATCCGGCGAGGAAGAAAACGAACAGGAGCC
>JAGDCE010000347.1 GCA_017958705.1 Clostridia bacterium | reverse complement strand
GCAACGGAAGGGACGAACGCGACGCTGCCGGGTATATCCCGCCGTTCGGTACATTTATGCTTTGCTCCGGGAGGACAAATACAGTTTGCCCGGCAACTGATCGACATATCCTCGATCGGTCTTGTCGGCTGTTCTTCCGAATACACGACTTTCAACTTCTTCACGCCGCGCTTTCGCAGCTCATATCGCATCACCTTGGCGAGAGGACACATCCGCGTTTTGTATATATCCGCGACGCGGAACTGACTGCCGTCGAGCTTATTGCCCGCACCCATGCAACTGATGATCGGCACGTTGTGCTTCTGCGCCTGCATAACGAGCTCGAGCTTCGCCGAGACGGTATCGACGGCGTCGACGACGTAATCGTATTCGTCGAACGGGAATTCGTCCGCGTTTTCGGGCAGGAAAAAGCATTTGCGCACGGTGATCTCGGCGTCGGGATTGATTTCAAGCATACGCTCTTTCATCACATCCGCCTTATACTGACCTACCGTTTTTCTTGTGGCGATGATCTGGCGGTTCAGGTTCGTAAGACACACCTTATCGTCGTCGATCAGGTCGAATTTTCCCACGCCGCTCCGGATCAGCGCCTCGCAGACGAAGCCGCCCACGCCTCCGATGCCGAAGACCGCCACGCGGCTCGACTGCAGTTTTTCGATCGCTTCTTTTCCGAGCAAAAGCTGTGTTCTTGAAAACTGATTCAGCATATCCGTTCCCTTATTTCGTCGGCCCCGCCCATGAGGTAAATGTCGATCTCATACCGTCAAGAGACGATACGGGAATTTTTATCTCGTTCTCTCCGATCGAGACGCCGTCGATCGGCCACGGGTTGCACCCGCCCGCTGTGATACCGACCTGTTCCGGCTCGAAGGTGAAGCCGCAGTTCGTACATTTCAGAACGCCGCCGCTTTGCTGATAGTACGCCTTCGGTGAAGGCGAACAGCTCTGGCAGGTGTTGAAGGCGATATGAACGCCGTCCTTCTTGTCGCGCAGCGCCACAAGCTGAACGGTAACGCCGTCTGCATCATAATTGAAGAATCTCGCCGTTTTGGTAACGCCATCTGTAAGGATCGTCACCGTACCGCTATCATCCGGCTGCAGCTCTGTGTATTTGGCGGATCTTGCTGCGTCGCCCGTATTCTCCCCGACAGGATCCCCGTTGTTTGAACACGCCGATAAAAGGGCGCAAGCCAAAATGATCACAAGTACGAAACTGATGCTTTTTTTCATTTGACGCCTCCGTAAACGTAACCTTTTTCCTCTATCGCCGACTTTACGGCTCTCTCGTCGAATTCACCTGAAAGCTCGACGGATACAGAGCCCTTTGTGTGATCGGCCTCAGCGGATCTCACGAAATCCAGCGATTCCAGCGCGCCTTTCACCGTTGCCTCGCAATGCGGACACATCATGCCGTCCACCGAAAGAAGGACGGTGTTTTTATTTTCTTGCATAGGTCTTTGCTCCCTTTTCTTGTATCGTTTCGGTTTGCCGCGCTTTTCGTCACGGATATTCAGAAGATTGAGCCGCAGGGCGTTGAAGCACACCGTGACGCTTGAAAGGCTCATCGCCGCCGCAGCGTACATCGGGTCCATCTTCAAGCCGAACAGCCCCGCCGCAAGCGGGATGCAGATGAGGTTGTAAAAGAACGCCCAAAACAGATTCTGACGGATATTGCGCAGCGTGCCGCGCCCGAGTCTCACGCAGGCGGCGACGTCCTCAAGATCGCTGTTCATCAGCACGATGCATGCGCTGTCAATGGCAACGTCCGTCCCCGCGCCGATCGCGATGCCGACGTCCGCACGTGTCAGCGCCGGCGCGTCATTGATCCCGTCGCCGACCATGGCGACTTTACCGTTATTTTGGAGCGCTCGTACCTTCACTTCCTTTTCATCCGGCAGGACGTTTGCGATCACTTCGTCCACTCCGGCTTCGGCGGCGATGAAGCGCGCCGTCTTTTCGTTGTCGCCGGTCAGCATCACCACCCGCACGCCGAGGTTTTTCAAGTGCTTTATCGCGGCGGGCGAAGTTTTCTTGATAACGTCCGCAACGGCGATCATACCGATCAGCCTGTTATCCTTCGCAAAATACAGCGGGGTCTTTCCGTTATCGGCAAGAGCGTCGCCCGCCTTGAACAGTTTTTCGTCGGGGGAGGCAGTCTCTCCAATGAATTTGCGATTTCCCGCGATAAGTCTGACTCCGTCAAGCTCCGCTTCAACACCATTTCCGGGCAGAGCTTTGAAATTCGATACTTCTCTAATGATAGTACCGCGCTTTTCGCTTTCGGAAATGATTGCCTTTGCCAACGGATGCTCGCTCTTTGCTTCGAGTGCGGCGGCGATAACAAACAATTCATCTTCGGAAGTTCCATTTGCAGGAAGGGCGTCCGTCACTACCGGCACGCCTTCGGTGACGGTGCCGGTTTTATCAAGAACGACCGTGTCGATCCTGCCGACCGTTTCGAGCGCCTCGCCTGTCTTGATGAGAACACCGTTCTTCGCTCCCAGCCCGTTTCCGACCATAACGGCGACGGGCGTGGCAAGCCCTAAAGCGCAGGGGCAGGAGATGACAAGCACACAGATACCGCGTGCGATGGCATCACCCGTCTCGGCTCCGAAGATGAGCCACAGGGCTATCACCAGCACCGACAACGCTATCACGGTGGGGACGAACACGCCCGACACCCGATCGGCGATCCGGGAGATCGGCGCCTTCGTCGCGGCGGCGTCGGAG
>JAGDCE010000346.1 GCA_017958705.1 Clostridia bacterium | reverse complement strand
CGAAAAGAAAACTCGACATATTCGTATTCAACGTGCAGGAGGCGGACGGTATCGGCTTCACCACGCACACCGGTTAGCTTGAGGCGATGAGCCGGCTCGGCTTCCGCGTGATACCTTTCATCAAAGAGGCGCGCACGGCCGGCGAGGTAACGGAGCATATAAACGCGATAGGCGAAAAAAGATCCGGGCTGCCGTACGATATAGACGGCGTGGTGATCAAGGTGAACGACCTGTCGCTGCGTCCGCGGATCGGCGAGAATTCCGGCAGGCCGAAATGGGCGGTCGCCTACAAATTCCCGCCGGAAGCCAAGCTGACGAAGCTGACGGACATCACCGTCCAGGTCGGGCGCACGGGCGTTCTGACGCCGCTCGCCGTGCTCGAGCCGGTAAGGCTCGCCGGTACGACGGTACGCGCCGCGACGCTCCACAATATTGATTTCATAAAAGCAAAAGATATACGGATAGGCGACACCGTCGAGGTGTCGAAGGCCGGCGATATAATTCCGGAAGTTCGCAGAGTCGTGTTGTCTGAGCGCCCGGCGGACGCCGTGCCGTATGAGATGCCCGCGGTCTGTCCGTCCTGCGGCGAGCCGGTGGTGAAGGACGACGAGGCGGCGGTGCGCTGCACGAATTCGTCATGTCCCGCTCAGCTCGAGCGCAATCTCGTCCACTTTGCGAGCCGCGACGCGATGAACATCGACGGCTGCGGTCCCGCGATCGTAAAACTGCTGATCGGGCAGGGACTGATCAGGGACGCAGCGGATATATATAAACTGAAAGCGGAAGACGTCGCGGGGCTTGACCGCATGGGCGAAAAATCAGCGGATAATCTGATACAGGCGATAGAGAATTCAAAGAAAGCCGGGCTCGACAGGCTTATTTACGCGCTCGGCATAAGGAACATCGGCGCGAAGGCCGCGTCGGCGCTCGCGTCGCATTTCGGCAACATCGAAGCGCTGTTCACCGCCGGAGAGGAAGAGTTGTGCTCGATACCCGATTTCGGCGCGATCATGGCGGAATACACGATTAACTTCTTCTCCCATCCGCAGACGAGGCGGCTGATAGACGAGCTGACGGCGGCGGGAGTCGTTACGAAATATGAAAAAAGCGCCGTAAGCGACGCGTTTGCCGGGCTGACGTTCGTTCTGACCGGCACGCTGCCGACGATGACGCGCGAGCAGGCGGAGGCGATGATAACGGAGCGCGGCGGAAAAGCGTCGTCATCGGTATCGAAGAACACGAGTTTCGTGCTCGCCGGCGAAAAAGCCGGAAGCAAGCTGACGAAGGCGCAGGCTCTCGGCGTACCGGTCATCGACGAAGCGGAATTTCTCGGAATGTGTGGTATGTGATGTTTACTGATTACGTCAAGATTTATATAAAAGCCGGAAACGGCGGCAACGGCTGCGTCTCTTTCCGGCGTGAGAAATACGTCGCGAAGGGCGGACCGGACGGCGGCGACGGCGGGCGCGGCGGCAACGTGGTATTTCAGGCCGATCAGGGCAAGGACACGCTGCTCGATTTCAGATACCGCAGGAAATACGTCGCCGAAAACGGCGGCAACGGAGCCGGCGCGAAGTTTCACGGAAAGAACGGCGAAGACCTCGTCATCCGCGTGCCGAAAGGCACCGTGATACGCGACGCGGCGACCGGGAAGGTCATAAAGGATATTTCCGACGACGAACCCTTCGTGTGTCTGCACGGAGGCAAGGGCGGCTGGGGAAACAAGCATTTCGCCACACCGACGAGGCAGATACCGCGCTTTGCAAAAAACGGCATCGAGGGACCGGAAAAAGAAGTCATCCTCGAGCTTAAAATGATCGCGGACGTCGGTCTGATCGGGATGCCGAGCGTGGGAAAGTCTTCCCTGCTCTCCGTCATCTCGGCGGCGAAACCCAAAATCGCGGACTATCACTTCACGACGCTTTCTCCCAATCTCGGCGTGGTGCCGGTCGACGGCGGCGCGTTCGTCTGCGCGGACATCCCGGGGCTGATCGAAGGCGCGTCGGACGGACTCGGGCTCGGCCACGATTTTCTGCGGCATATCGACAGATGCAGGCTGCTGCTCCACATAGTCGACGTCTCGCAGTCCGAGGGCAGAAACGTCATAGACGATCTGAAGACGATAGACTCCGAGCTTGAAAAGTATTCGGCGGAGCTGGCGTCGCGTCCGCAGATAGTCGTCGCAAACAAGACCGACGCGCTAGACCGCAGCATCACAGACGTGGAAGCGTTCGAAAAATACGTCAGAGAGACCGGAAGGGATCTCGCGTATATCTCCGCGGCGACGGGCGAAGGAGTTGAAGCGCTCGTCAGGACCGTCAAGAACGAGCTCGACAAGCTGCCTCCGCTCACGGTGTATGAGACTGAATACACCGAGGAGGACGACATAAAGCCCGATCAGACGCCGACCGTGACCGTCAAAAGAAACGGCGACGTATGGGAGGTCGAGGGCGCGTGGCTTTACCGGCTCATGGGCAGGATAAACTTCGACGACCGCGAATCGATGGCGTATTTCGACACTATGCTCCGCAAATTCGGCATATACGATCAGATGGAGGCGCAGGGCGTCTGCGACGGCGACCTCGTGAGCCTCTACGGTTTTGAATATGAATACGTGAAATAGAAAGGAAACGGCAATGATAATCAAACAGCTTTCAATATTCGTGGAAAACAAAACGGGCAAGCTCGCGCAGGTGACCGGCATGATAGCGGATCTCGGCGTGAACATCCACGCGCTGTCGATCGCCGACACGACCGATTTCGGCGTGCTGCGCATTATAGTCGACAATCCGGAGCTGACCGCAGACGAGCTGCGCAGCAACAGGATGACTGTTTCCGTCGGCGACGTGATCTGCGTCAATCTCGAAAACAGACCGGGCGGCCTTACCGAGGCGCTGAGGGTCCTTTACAACTGCGGCATTTCCGTGGAATACGTATACGCGTTCAGCTCGCCGTCGTCCGACAGCCTCGCACGCGTCGTACTGCGCGTCGACGATCCGCGCAAGGCCGACGCCGCCCTTCGTGAAAAGGGATTTGAATGAT
>JAGDCE010000345.1 GCA_017958705.1 Clostridia bacterium | reverse complement strand
TATATCTGAACGGAGAAGACGTATCGGAGAAGATCAGACAGAACGTGATCTCGATGTACGCGTCGAAGGTATCGGCGATACCGGCGGTCAGGGCATTTTTGCTCGACCTGCAGAGAAAAATCGCCGCGGAGCACGACGTGGTCATGGACGGCCGCGATATCGGCACCGTTATCCTGCCGGACGCGGAGCTGAAGATTTTTCAGACGGCGTCGATAAAAGAGCGCGCAAAGCGCAGATACGACGAGCTGACCGCGAAAGGTCAGATCGTACAGCTTGAGGACATACGCCGCGAGATAGCCGAGCGCGATTACAACGATTCCCACAGGGCGGAGGCGCCCTGCGTGCCCGCCGACGACGCGGTGATAATTGATAATTCAAACATAACTATCGAGGAAAACGTGGAGATCATATCATTGCTATGCGAAATGAGAAGATGACATTATACGACAAACTCGTCAATAGGTTCGGCAAACTGTTCAGACGTATTTACAGACTGAAGGTCATAGGCGTCGAAAACGTTCCCGCCGAGGGCAGTTTTATCCTCGGATGCAATCATACGGCGCTGTTCGACCCCGTCGTACTCGTCCTTTCGATACCGCGCGTCATCCGCTTCATGGCGAAAAAAGAATCGTTTAAGGTGCCTGTCATCGGCAAGATAATGACGAAGCTCGGTATGATCCCGGTCAACCGCGGAACGGCAGATATGAAGGCGATGAAAACGTCGCTTTCCGTCCTGAATGAAGACGGCGTGATCGGCATATTCCCGCAGGGCACGCGTTGCCCGGGAGTCGATCCTAGGACCACGACGCCGAAGGAAGGCGTCGCGATGCTGTCGTATCACGCGGGATGCAGCGTACTGCCCGCGTTCATCGTCACAAAGGACAGAAAACTGAGACCCTTCCATCCGGCGACGGTGATAATAGGTAAACCGATCGGGCAGGATGAGCTTGGCATCAGTTCCGGCACTCCGTCCGAATACAAGGCGGCGACGGAGCTCGTGTTCGACCGCATCTGCAGTCTCGGAGAATCCGTATGAGCGGCGTAGAGGTCGCAAAATACAGCGGTTTTTGCTTCGGCGTGTCGCGCGCGGTAAAGTCCGTGTACGAACTGATACACGGAGGCGCCGCCGGCAGTATTTACACGCTCGGAGACATCATACACAACCCCACCGTCGTATCGGATCTCGAAGCGGCGGGCGTACGTTCGGTGACGCCTGACGCGCTTCCGTCGATCTGCGACGGGGCGCGCGAGGGTGCGGAAGTTACGGTCGTCATAAGGACGCACGGCGTCGAGCGCGGGTATTCGGAAATGCTTGCGCGCAGGTCGGCGGAAAATCCGTATCTGCACGTCCTCGACTGCACGTGTCCTTTCGTTGCAAAGATCCACGACATAGTGGACAAAAACAGCGCCGAAGGCACCGTCACGCTCATCTTCGGCGACGAAGATCACCCCGAAGTGCGTGGTATAAAGAGCTGCGTGAGCGGTCGCGCGTACTGTTTTACCGATAAAAAACAGCTCGAAGAGCAGATCGTACCCCTGATTTCGCCCGAAGACGACGTAATTATGGTGTCTCAAACGACGCAAAATTTAACAGAATGGAAAAATTGTCAAAATTTTATCGGAAAACTATATACAAGAGCAAAAATATTTGATACAATATGTAGCGTGACCGAAAAACGTCAGAACGAAACGCAACAGCTCGCGCGTCGGGTCGACGTAATGGTCGTATTAGGCGGGAAAAACAGCTCAAATACAAATAAGCTGTATTCTATATCCCGGGAGGTGTGTCCCGAGGTTTATCTTGCGGAAAACGCGGACGAATGCCGGAGCATACCGATCGGAAAACACTCAAAAGTGGGAATAACTGCCGGTGCATCGACGCCGGACAGTATTATTGAGGAGGTAAAAACCATAATGAGCGAGCAGATCAAAGACACCGTGGAGAACGGACAGAACGAGGCAGAGGAGAGCTTCGAGAAACTTCTTGATGAAACCTTCAAAACTTTAAATACAGGAGACGTCGTAACAGGCACGATCACACAGATCTCTAATACCGAGATCAAAGTTGACCTCGGTACCAAAGTTACCGGCATACTTTCGTATGACGATGTAACGGATGAACCCGGCGTCAAGCTGGATGAAGTATTCAAGGTCGGAGATCAGGTCACCGCGTACGCGGTAAGAGTTTCTGACGTGGACGGCGTCGCCACGCTTTCAAAGAGAAAGTACGACGCCAAAAACAACTGGCAGACGATCGTTGACGCGTATGAAAGCGGCGAATACATCGAAGGTAAATTCGTCGAGGCCGTACGCGGCGGCGCGATCTGCATCATAAAAGGCGTGCGCGCGTTCGTGCCCGCGTCCCATACAACCGTACCCGAAGGCGGCGACATGAACGAGATCATCGGCAAGAAGATGCCGTTCAAGATCATCGAGGTCGACACAGGCAGAAGAAGAGTAAAAGCTTCCGCACGTATCCCGGCGAGAGCCGCCGCGAGAGCGGAGCGCAAGGCCGCGGAATCCAAGTTCTGGGACGAGATCGAGGAAGGCAAGGAGTACGAAGGCGTAGTCCGCTCTATCCAGAGCTACGGCGCGTTCGTTGAACTCGGCGCCGGTGTCGACGGTATGGTACATACCACCGAGCTGTCCTGGAAACACATCGGCAATCCGTCCGAGGTCGTTTCCGTGGGCGACAAAATAAAGGTGTTCGTCAAGTCCTTCGACCGTGAGAAGAAGAGGATCTCGCTCGGTTACAAGACCGAGGCGACGAATCCCTGGACGCTTTTCACCAGCAATTACAAGGTTGGCGACGTTGTCCCGGTCAAGATCGTCAGCATCATGCCGTTCGGCGCGTTTGCCGAGGTACTGCCCGGCGCTGACGGACTTATCCACATTTCTCAGCTCGCCGCGAAGCGCGTTGCGAAGCCCGACGACGTGGTCAAGGTCGGCGACACGGTCGACGTCAAGATCACCGATATCGACTACGATAAGAAGAAGATAAGCCTCTCCATCCGCGCGCTGATCGAAGAGATGCCCGAGGAAGAACAGGAAGAAGCCCCCGTCGAAGAGGCTCCCGCAGAGGAAGTACCCGCCGAGGAAAAGGCAGAGGAAGCTCCCGCCGAAGAATGATCGGATAACTGAAAAAGCCGCCGCATTGTCATGCGGCGGCTTTTGTCGTTGTTTCAGTTTATGGCGGTTATATGTCCGTCGTCGTCGATCCTGACGTCGGGTGAAACGGAGCGCATATAAGACAGCAACTCGGTCCTTTCGCCGCCTTTGCACAGCCATACACGGTCGTTATCCTTAATGCACGGAATGAAGTCGGCGGAGAACGTAAGATCTGCCGTGTCTATATCTATCTGAAGCATACCGGTCTTAATGCCGGGATCCGCGAAAAGAAAATTGCCGAGATTGTACGCGATAAACCCGTTTTTATAGAATTCCATCCCCTGAAGCTGGTGCGCGTGCGCGCCGATTATAATATCGGCTCCGGCGTCGATATATCGCCGCCCCTGCTCTCTGATCACGTCTTCGATCGTCGGCGAAAACTCTTTGCCCCAGTGAGCGAGGATTATAACAAGATCGCATTCGCCGTCGGCCTTTCTTACCGCCTCTATCATGTCGGCGTCATCGTACATGCCGAAAACGCCCGGGGAATCCTCTCCTGCCGTCGGCGTCTTCCTGTTTTTCTCCGCGCGCGAACCGCAAAGGACGGCGATCTTACGCCCGTTTATGATGTAGATGAACGGCTCTGATGCTTCCTTTATGTTTCTGCCGGCGCCGGCGCTGTCGACGCCGTATTCTTCAAGCGCATCTATCGTGTCAAGAAACGCCTCGAGCCCGTAGTCGTAAATGTGATTGTTTGCGGCGCTGACGAAGTCAACGCCGATCTCGTGATAAATACGGAGATTTTCCGGCGCGCCTCGGAACGTGAACGATTTGTTCTGTTTCGTACCTCTCGTCGAAACGGTGAATTCGTTGTTCGCCATCAGCACGTCACAGTTTTTCATGATCGCGAGAAGGTCCGCGGACACGAGCGCCGATGCGTCTCTGTTGTTATTTATATATCTTTTCATGACAGGCTGATCGTCGGCGAACATTATATCGCCGCAGAATCCGAGCCGTATCACGTCATCGCCGGATGCCGGCATTTCACGATATTTCTTATAAGTTACGCCTTTGTATTCGTCGAACAGGACGTAAACGCTCTTTCCCGTAAGAGCGTAATAGATACCGTCGTCGTATCCGCCGTCGTTCACGGCGGCTTTTATACTTTCGGAAACGCTTTTTCCGTAGTTGTCCGACAGGTAGCGCAGAAAGCCGGAAGAGGTATACGCGTCGGCGTATGAGAGATCCGGTGCGTCGGTTTCGGCTTCCGTTTCAGTTTCAGTTACGGTGATTTCTTCCGACTCCGTTTCAGTTACAGTGATTTCTTCCGTTTCCGTGTCCGTCGCGGCTTCTGTCGTGACCGGGACCGTTTCCGTGTCAGTCCCGGACACAGTTTCCGTTTCCGGCTGCGCCGTCGTTTCGGCGCGCGTCGTCTCCGTGTCG
>JAGDCE010000344.1 GCA_017958705.1 Clostridia bacterium | reverse complement strand
CCGGCGCAATAATCCTCGATCTTGTCATAATTCGGCTCGATCCTGAAAACAAGTCCGGATGTTCTGATATAAAAAGCCATGTTTATGTCCTGCGATAATAAGAATGGAAACGGAGCGGAAATCGCTCCGTTTCCGGTTCTGGTGGTGTTTGAGATGAAAGTTACGGTTTTATAGCATTCCATTCATCGTCGGAGTCGTCGTCGACGATTGAAGTATTGATAATGCTCGTGAGCATTGCCTTGCTTAAAAGTATTTCTTCCATCTCAGGGGTGCTGTAGGTTTTTTTCATATATACCTCCTATGGATTCCAAAATATTTATAACTTCAAACTCCGGCCTGATCAGGGTTCAGGTTCGGGTTCCGGGGCCTCGGTGTAAGGCTCGACCGTGAACACGGTGTGCTCGCCTTCTACGACGGTGCCGTCACAGGTGGTGAACACGGCGTATACGGTGACTTCGACTCCGACAGCATTGTCGTCTTCGATCAAAGATTTCTTCGATGCGAAGTACTCGGAATCCTCGGAGAACAGAGCCTTGGGATCGTCAAGAGCTTCAAGCCCGAGCGTTTCGGACAGAGCTCTGTAGAATTTGTTCAGAGTATAAGACTTGGAGCCTTCGGGATACTCTATCTTTATCTCGACCTGTTTGTAGAACGCGCTGTCGACGGAGGTGACGAAGCGGGCTTTGAAGCCGATGTCGCCTTCCGCGGGTTCAACGAGCTGTACGACGGTCTTGAACGTATCCTTGTGTACGTATTTCGCGTAAGCTTCATCTTCTTCGCCGGGAGCCTCGGTGTAAGGATCGGTGAATTCAGCGTCGTGATACCAGCCGGCGAATACGTAATCCATCGGGATCACGAATTCGATCGTTCCGCCTTCGACCTCGGTGCCGTCGCAGGTGACGAATATCGCCTTGGCGGTGATGGTCTGGTTGAACGCCTCAGCCGGGAGCGCAGCCTTCTTCGATGCGAAGTACTTGGAATCAGCCGAGAATACGGTGGGATCTTCCATAGCTTCCAGATCGAGGACTTCGGTGAGCTCGCGGTAGAACGTCGTGAGCGTGTAGGTCTTTCCGCTCTCACCGTAGGTGAGTTCGAATATGACCTTCTGATAGAATTCGCTGTCGATCGTGGTCACCAGACGAACTTTCGCGTCCGTGTCACCGGGGGCGGGTTCGCTGATCTGAGCGAGCAGATCGAACGTTGCGGGATCGATGAACTTGGCGTACTTTTCGTCATCTTCGCCGGGAGCCTCGGTATAAGGATCGGTGAAGTCGGCGTCTTTGTACCAGCCGGCGAACGCGTAATCTATCGGGATCACGAATTCGATCGTTCCGCCTTCGACCTCTGTGCCGTCGCAGGTGACGAATATCGCCTTGGCGGTTATGGTCTTGTTGAACGCGTTGAACGGGAGAGCTACTTTCTTCGATGCGAAGTACTTGGAATCAGCCGAGAATACAGTGGGATCATCCATGCCTTCCAGATCGAGGTCTTCGGTGAGCGCGCGGTAGAACGTCTTGAGCGTGTAAGTCTTTTCGTCGTCACCGTAGGTGAGTTCGAATCTGACTTCTCTGTAGAACTCGCTGTCTATCGTGGTTACCAGACGCGCCTTTGCCTCGGCGTCGTCGTACATCTCGCTGACCTGAGCGATCAGCTTGAACGTTTCGGGATCGACGAGTTTCGCGTACTTGACGTCGTCTTCGCCGGGAGTCTCGGTGTAAGGATCGGTGAAGAGAGCATCTTTGTACCAGCCGGCGAATACGCCTGCGATCTCGATGCTGTCTGTGTAGATCTCGCCGTTGAACTCTACGGTCGCGAGGTAGACATTCTTGAGTCCGTTATCGGTCTCGGTAAGTTCGACCGTCACTTCCGCATCGACCGTCTTGGTCACGCCGTCGGAGCGGGTGAAGGTCGCATACGCTTCGGTGAGATCGTCGTTCCAGGTCCATACGGGCTCGGAGTAATCTTCGGGTATCGGATCAACGGGGTAACCGCCGAGGAATACCTTCGTTTCGGTCGCGGGATGATCGTTGTTGATCTCTTCGTCGGTTATGAGGACTATGCCTTCGGAACCGTATGCGAAGTGAAGATCAAGTACGAGGATCTCTTCCACGTCGTCGCCGATTTCGGAAACGGGTTCATCATCGGTGATCTCGTCAATGTCGAACGTATAGGCTATAACGAGTTTGCCGGTGCTTTCCTTGACGGATACGTGATCGGCGTAGGTGTTGTATTTAGACAGGCACGCTCTCGCGGGATCGTAGTCAACGACTATGAGACCGTTCGTCGTACCGAAGGGAACTTCAACACCTATATGTACGTCTGTATTTACGGATTCGAGCTCTCCGGTCGGATCGAGATCCTTTATGGAGTTGAGCGAACCTGCGGCAGGCTTTCTGCTGAAGTCGATCTTTTCGATGCGTTCGGTCGACATCATTCCGTCGATCTCGGCGGAGGAACGTTCGATCTCGCTGAAGCCCGTTGCCGGGTTGATGCCGAGCTCGCACAGACCGGCGACCGGCCATACGTTATCGGCAAATTTACCGACGCTGTAAACGGAACCGTCGTTGTAGATGTCGTTGACCATGATGATCTCGACGAAATTGTCGGCGCCGTTGTAACGGCTCCAGTACAGGCTTGCACCGTCATAATACAGCGACTGGAAGTACGGAGTATCCACGGGATCGCCGATCTGTCCTGCCGTCGAAGGACGGAAGTTCGCATAGCTGCCGTTGTAAGGCATGATACCCAAATTGTATACCTTACCGCTTTCATCGATCAGCCAGACGTAGTCTACATATGCTCTGTAAGTTCTGTTGTAATAAGCCTCTTCATAGGCGATACCTACGAAGTAGTTGCCGCCCGTGGTGGTGCTGAGATCGAAGAAGCCTTCATAGTCTCCGGTATCCTTGTTGACTATGACAACGTTAGGACCGTAGACCGCAAGCAGGTGATTACTGTCGAGAGACGGGGCTGAGGTTATATCCATATAGCCTATTTCGCTCGAACCTACTAATTTGGTTTCCAGCGTCGCGGGATCAAGGATATAAAGATCCGACAACCATTCATCCGAATCAAACGTTGCAGCGTAGAGCGTGTCGTTCTGGTCGTACGCCAGACCGGCTATCGGAAGGTTCAGACTTGACTCGTTGAGTTTTTCGTACTCGGGGATGGACTTGAGGTTGAAATCGGAGACCCAGACAAGTCCGCTTTCATCCCAGACTACACCGTTGAGTTGCTTGTCAATGAACTTGACTTCGATGATTGCCGACGCAGAAGCCTCGGGATCGTATTCCGATGTAGCGGTTATAAACGCATATCCGTCGGAATCGGCTATTACGGTAACCAGACCGTCTTCGGTAAGAGTGATCACTTCAGCGTCTTCAAACGTTTCGGCGTCGAACTGTTCGTCAATGGTCCAGACAACGTCGTCGTATTCAAAGCCCCACGGAAGGACCGTAGCGGTGAGCTGGAGAGAATTCTTGCCGACTATCGACACCCATTCGCCCTGGTCGATCTCTACGGATACCTCAACGGGTTCCTCGAGTTCTTCCGGATGAGTGTTGAGCTTGTAGGAACTGTAGTTTGCTGCGTAGTCGTAAACTTCCACGAGGAAGTGACCGGTCTCCAGATCAACATCGGAGAGGTCGAATATCGCGGCTATCTGATCGCCCTTGCGGACGTCTGCGGGATCCATCGTCGACAGTGCGGAAACAGGAATGATGTCGTCTGCACCGGCGTAAGTGACGAGGTCGCCGTCCTGAGTCCAGACAGCTATCGCGGAAACGTAGTTTTCATCATGCGCTTCGATGATGAGGAGCGAATCGCTCTCGTCGAACGAAACGCTGACTATCTGAGGATCGAGCGTATCGACCGTCAGAGGCAGATAGATGGAAGAACCTGCGCCGAGTCTGCTCCAGTCTACCGAGCCGTCTTCTTTAACGTAATACTCGGGAGCAAGGTCAAAGCCGAGAACTATCTGCTGACCTTCTCTGAGGCCTCTCGGCAAATAGTTGACCGAAACTCTGTTCGCGGTCTGCTGCCATGCACCCTGGTTCTGATTGTAGTACGCGGCGTAAAGCTGTCCGCACGGTATCTCGGAACCGGTGATCACTCTGCCGTACTGGTTCATCGCATAGAAGCGGGAAGCGCCGGCATTACGGATCTGAGTGAAGTAAACGCTGCCTATACCGACATTGTCCGGGTTGAAGGCGTAGCGTTCAACGTGCTCTTCGGCGTCTGCAACCATCGGGTTGCCGCCGAGGATGTAACCGTCGGTGCCTATAAAGGCGTAAGTACCGTCGGCGCCGTTAGGTACGTAGAAATCGGGTTCTTCATCTCCGTCTATGTCTTCGTCCGTGTCATACATGGACGCGTCGGAGATGCTGCCCCAGAAACCGAGTACGGGGATCGAGTGGACAACGCCGAGAGCGCCGTCTTCGGTATCGCCTTCTTTGACGAAGATGTAACCTTCGATCCAGTTACCGTTGACGTCGAGTTCTTCGGGGATCTCAACGGTCACTTCAGCTTCAATGTGGACTCTTTCGCCTGCTCCGAGGACCGTCTCAATGGAACCGAGCAGTTTGAACGCGAGGTAAGCGTCGTGAGTGTCAACGTCGCCGTCTTCATCGAGATCGGCGTATTCCTCGTTGTACAGCTCTTCGGTAAGACCCGCGGTGTAATCAAGCAGATAATCCGCGTCGATCGCGTTCACTATGCCGTTGCCGTCGAAATCTAGATCCATGGATACGGGTTCGATCTCTTCGCCGTTAACGGTCCAGACTATCGCCGCGTTGATGGGAGTGGTATCCTGCCATCTGAAGCCGTACCAGATATCCTGAGTGAAGAAGTCTGCGTTGAGGTTGTAAAGTATCGGAGCGTCGGAGAAGTTTACAAGGTCGAATGCGACCGTGAAGGAATCGCCGCGCTCTATTTCACCGATCTCTGCCTTGACTTTGCCGTCAGCGGCGGACTCGGTGGCGCTTTCGTCCATCAGGATGTAGGAGCGGGAGTTGATGACGGCGTTGACGTCAACGAGACCTGCGCCCTGTTTCATGACGGAGTAGTAGTACGCGCCCTCTTCCATAAGAGGTTTCGCAGTGGACATCAGCAGGCTCTGAGCGAGCTGACGCTGAGTCATGCCCTCGGCGACTCCGTCGTTGTCGCGTATGTACTGAGCCACGACGGCCGCGATACCCGCGATCTGAGGAGAAGCCATGGAAGTACCGGACATAAGCTCGTAATTGTTGTGACCGTGTGCGAAGTCGGTAGCGTTCGTTACGTGGTCACCGTTTACGGACCAGATGTTTCCGCCGGGAGCGGTGATCTCCGGTTTTATCGTCAGAGCGCCGTTGCCGCCCCAGGACGAGAAGTCGGACATCGTTTTGTATTCGCTGTCACTGTATTCGGATATGACAACGTCGTTGACGGTGATCTCACCGACGTATACGGGGAAAGCATATCCGTCAAGAGCTTCAGCCTCGGCCTTGATCGTAAGACCGTCGGACTGCAGTATCGTTACTGCGGGAGCGTTGTAAGCGTAACCCGTCAGGTTCATGTTGATGACGCCCGGCTGGTTGTTGACGATTATCGTCGCTATCGCGCCGTTTGCCACGGCGGCGTTGGCTTTCATATAGAATGAAGTCTCACCGCGGTTGCAGAGCGCTATCTTGCCCTCCAGTATATCGGCGACCGCTGCAAAATCGGCGTCGGTACCGGCAGTGTCGATATATACGAACTTGTGAGTTCCCTTGATCGTAACTATGGGTTCATTGCCGTAAGTGGGAGATTCGGCAAAGAAGAATTTGTGATCATTGAAGCTGAGCGTGTTGCCCGTCTGACCGTCGTTGTCAACGGAAGCTACCGCAAGAGTGTTCTTGTAGGTAGCGGGGCTGCCGCCGGTGTGGAAGTTGATATCGCCTTCTTTAAGAAGATCGTATCCGTACGCCTCGGAAATGTTGGTGAAGTGGCTCCAGGCGTAGTTGTTGCCGGCAGAGTTGGACCAGATTATATCGGAGTCTTCGAGAGACGCGATTATATCGGCGTAAGTCGCGTTCGTCGTGAAGCCCGCCGCGGAGGAACCGAGCGAGAGGTTCACGGAATCGGCGCCGAGCGTGATGGCGTCTTCGATCGCGACCATGTAGTCGGAATCGTACGCGCCGCCGCCCTTACCGAAAACTTTCATTATAAGGAGCTGAGCGTCGGGAGCTTCGCCCTGCGTGTTGACGGCGTCAAGCGCGGAAACGAAATCACCGGTCTCTTCATCCTTCACGAAACGGTTTGCAGCCGCTATACCGGCAACGTGCGAACCGTGCTCGCCTTTATTGTCGCCTTCGTGTGTGAAGTCGAGGTCTTTGTCAACGTAGTTTACGCCGAAAGGCACCTTGGCGTTCACATACACGCCGTCGGGAGCGGTGATCCTGTCGGCGATGTTGAGCTCTTCCCAGACAGCGTCAACGTCTTCGGCTGTCATGAGTTGAATGAGATCCTTGCCTTCATCGGCGCGTTCCTCGTTTACGAGCGAGATCGCGTATTCGAAAGCTTCGGGATCGAACGATTTGTGCATGAAGTCAAGACCGGTGTCTACTATCGCGATCTTGCTTCCGGCACCGGTGTAACCGGCTGCCCATGCGTATATGTTGTTTGTCATCACCGTGGAGATCGCCATATCGGGCTGTGCGGTTTCCTCAGGCAGATACTCTGTCTCGATAATAACGTCCGCAACACCCATCGTGTTCTTTATGGCGTTGATTTTGCCGTAAGGAACGTTCGCGGAGATGATGTTTGCAGCCAGCGTAAGATTCCAGACCACGTCCAGTTTCTCACCGTCAAGAGCCCTCGCGCTGATCTTGTCAGCAAGAGCGGCCTGAGCGGTTTTCAGACTGTTGCGGTAGCTCACAGCGCTCTTGTTTTCGGCATAGTTCTTTGCGCTGTAACCAGCTTTGAGAACGGATTTGCCGGGGAGCACTATGGAAACGCGGACTACGTCATTGTCTGCGAACGCAGGACTTTTGTCGAGGTCCGCTTTGTTGGTCTTGCCGAGCTTGGCGTCGGCGTCGACCTTCGTGACGGTCACTGACCGGTTGGCTTCAGCCGCTTTTTCCGGTGTGTAGGTCGCAATAGCGGTGAACGCCAGTGCCGCGACCATCACAGCGGAAAGCAAGACGGCTAAAACGCGCTTTCCGAGCAATTGCTTCATGAATTGTCTCTCCTTTGAAAAATTTGATGAAAAAGGCCTCGCGGCCGAAATCAAACACGCATTTGACACAGACTGAAAAATCATTGTGATGAAATTGCAACTATCTTCCGGCTGATGCCGAAATACACATTTGACATCATCTTTGAAAATAATAAATATATTTTTTGTTATTATACATCAATAAATGCAATTTGTCAAGACGGAAAACTGCATTTTGCAGAAAAAATTTATGCGGGCCGGCAAGTTAAAAATTTTTGATGAACATCATGTGTTTTTTGATTTTCCGGAAATTTTCATATGTGATAACGCGCGCCCGATAATATAATATTAAAAGGTCTGCGCCGCGCGCAGACCTTGTTTTTATGCTTGAAAACGCCGTTTTACGACGGAAAAGACGCCGCCCCGGTAAGCGAAAATGACGCGGGGCGCCGTGGATCATTCGTTTTGACGGCTCAGAGCATTTCTTTCTTTACCTTTTTGTTTCTGTCAAAGACCGCGAACGCCTCGGCGTAGCGAGTCCTGTTAAGGCATCCTCTGACGCGGGCAAGAGAAGTGTAGTAATCGTAATAATCGAAATCACGGCTGCTGCATATGAACCGGTGCTTTTTCATCCCCTCGCACCACAGCTCGTAGCCGCGCGTTATGTCAACGTAAATATACGGCGTGAAATCGGGATCGTCCTCCCAGTTTTCCGCAAAATACACCGGCGCGTATTTTCTTTCGCCTTTGATCCGCTCGCACTCCACGACGCTCGCGAGGAACTGCGCGTCGCATACGATCCGGTGAGTCCTGTCGTGGTCTTTGTGCATTGTGCATTTCCAGTGCGTGACGATAACGTCGGGGCGGACCTCACGTATGACGTTCGCCACCTCGTATCTGACGTCGTCGTTATCCGGCAGCTCGCCGTCGGCGTACGGCAGAACGTACGCGGCCCCGTTCATCATGGCGGCAAAAGCCTCCGCCTCCGATATTTTTTGTTTTCTGTAATCTTGCACGGTGATATGCGGCGGATTTCCGCGTTCGCCCGCGGTGAGCGCGAGCGTGAAGCTTTTGCCGCCGTCCACGGCGTTCGACGCCAGCACTCCGCCCGCCGTCAGCTCCGCGTCGCCTATGTGTCCGCCTATCGCAAGTATCGTTTTCGCCATATCTGCCTCCCTCCGGTTTATAAGACGAGTATACCATAAAAATATGAATATTTCTTCTTTTCATAAAGTCGCGGCGTTGACGAAACCTGTTGACAAAAACCGCCGCCGGTGCTATAATACGAAATATGAAAATAAACGACGCAAAACTGATACAGAAACAGGAAAGCATAACGGATACCGGCATCGCATCCTGCAGCAGTCTGCTGTACGGGGACAGGGACGGCGTGCTGTTCGAGCATCATTACGGCGCCTCGGATCCTGAGCGCGGCACACCGGTCGATCCCGGCACCGTGTTCCACATGTATTCGATGACGAAGGTCATGACGGTCACCGCGGCGCTGATGCTTTACGACCGCGGTCTGCTAAACCTTGACGACGAGGTCAGCCGCTATCTGCCCGCGTACGCCGCTCTGACGGTGAGCGAGAGGGGCAGGATAAGAAAAGCGGAGAATAAAATGACGGTCCGTCATCTGTTCACGATGACGTCGGGGCTGACTTATCTTGCCGAAGATCCGCACGGCAGGGCCGCTGATCTCGAGCGCGGACTCGGATCCGGCGGCTGGGATACCGTGAGATTTGCGGAAGAGCTGGCGTCCGTCCCGCTCGCGTTCGAGCCGGGGGAGCGGTTTTTATACGGCCTGTCGCACGACGTGCTCGGCGCTCTGATAGAGATAATAAGCGGAAAAACGCTCGCCGAATATATGAAAGAATTTATATTTGCGCCGCTTTGCATGAACGACACGTATTTTTATCAGGATCTGCCGGAAAAATACATACCGCGCCTTGCGAAAAACACGGAGTGGAACGGTGAAAAATACGTGAATATCCCGCTTTTATCCAGACCCGCTCCGGCGCTCGGAGTCTCGGGCGGAGGCAAACTTTATTCCGGCGGCTCGGGGATCGTCTGCACGGCGCGCGACTACGCGAAATTCCTTTCGGCGATGCTCGGCGGCAGACTGCTCGACCGGCGAACGGCGGCGATGATGACGGCGCCTCAGCTGAGCGTAAAACAGCGGAAAAGTTTCAATGATCCGGCGTTCGACCCGTCCACGTTCGGGGACGAGCACACGTTCGGTCTCGGCGTCCGCGTACAGGACAGACCGGCGCGCGGCGGCTCCGCGGGCGAATGGGGCTGGTCCGGCGCGCTCGGCACGTGGTTTTTCGTCGACGCGGCCGACGGTCTGTGGTTCCTTTACCTGCATCAGCATACCCCTGCCGGACACGGCAGATATATAATCCCTTTGAGAAACGTTTTTTACGGCGAGGTGGACTGAAATGATAACGAGAAAAAAGCCGCTGACGGCGAGGATCGGCGTATTCGGCGTCGGCCACGCGGTTTACTGGGATCAGTTCCCGGGACTGCTCGGTACGCTTGAAAAGTATCACGCCGACATGACGGCGCTCGTCCGCTCGTGCGGAGTCGAGGTCGTCGATCTCGGCATGGTCGATTCAAATAAAAAAGCGTACGAGACGCTTGATAGATTAAACGCTTCGCGCGTCGATTTGATCTTCTGCAACATGCTGACGTACGCGACGTCGTCCGTCTTCGCGCCGATCATAAGGGACGCGAACGCCCCGGTGGTGCTTACGGCGCTTCAGCCGCTGTCTCATATGGATTACGGCGCAGCGAACACGCGTCAGCAGCTTGAAAACGACTGTATATGCTCCGTGCCGGAATTCACCGGCGTGGCGATACGCATGGGGCGCCGCGTCGCGGACGTGATAATCGGGAAGCTTTACGACGACCCACGCGCAGCGGCTGAGATCGCCGAATGGTGCGATATCGCGCGCGTCCTGCACGGTCTGCACGGCGCGAGATTCGGGCTGATGGGACATGTGCTCGAGTCGATGTACGACATGCACGCCGACCCGACGGCGGTGTCCGCCGCGTTCGGAGTCCACGTGCCGCTCCTTGAGATCGACGACGTGATCGAACTGGCCGAGAAGGTGACGGAAGATGAGATCGCGGATAAGCGCCGGATCATCCTTGAAAATTTCGATCCGCCTGATCCGGGCGGCGATCCGGTAACGGCGAAGCTCACCGAAGCTGATCTGCGCGCCGCTTGCGCCGCGTCGGCGGCGCTCGACCGGCTCGTCGACAAATACGAGCTCGACGGCCTCGCGTATTACTACAACGGCAGAGAAGGCTCGGCGGCGCGCGATCTGATCGGCGCGTTCATCGCGGGCAATTCGCTGCTTATAGCCGAAGGCGTGCCGATGTGCGGCGAATTCGATATAAAGACGTGCATTGCTATGTTCATTATGGACAGGCTCGGGATCGGCGGCAGCTTCGCGGAATTCCATCCGTTTGATTTCGACGGGGATTTCATTTTCGTAGGACACGACGGTCCGCATCACATAGCGATAGCGGACGGAAAGCCCGTCCTGCGCAGTCTGAGAAAATATCACGGAAAGCCCGGTTCCGGCGCGTCCGTGGAGTTCAGAATAAAAGAAGGTCCGATAACGATGCTCGGCATAACGCAGACGCGGAGCGGATTCAAATTCGTCATAGGCGAGGGCGAGTCGCGCAAAGGTCCGATACCGCCGACAGGGAACACGAACACACGCGGGTATTTCGGCGACGACTGCCGCTCGTTCGTAAAACGCTGGGTCTTAGAGGGACCGACGCATCATTACGCACTCGGGGTCGGACACCGCGCGCAAACAATAAAGAAAATTGCCGATTGTCTCGGTATTGAAAGCGTGATCGTAAAATGACTGTAAAAGATTTGAAAGCCGGCCAGTCCGGCAAGGTGACAAAGGTAGGCGGCGAAGGCGCGCTCCGTCAGCATTTCCTCGATATGGGCATAATCCCCGGCACCGTCGTCACCGTTGACAAATTCGCGCCGATGGGCGACCCGGTCGAGCTGATGCTCCACGGTTACAAGCTCACGCTCCGCGTCGCCGACGCGGCGAAGATCGAAGCGGAACCGTACGACGGCGCCGCAGAAAAAGCGGAGGCCCCCGTGCCCGCCGCGACGGACCACCCCGGCCTCGGCGAAGGCGGAAGATTCCACCCGAAGGGAAGCGGCGATCCGCTGCCCGACGGCACGACGCTGACGTTCGCGCTCGTCGGCAACCAGAACTGCGGCAAAACGACGCTGTTCAACCGGCTCACCGGCGCGAATCAGCACGTCGGCAATTTCCCGGGAGTCACCGTGGACCGCAAGGACGGCAAGATAAGGGGTTATCCCGATACGCTCGTCACCGACCTGCCCGGCATCTATTCGATGTCGCCGTATTCGAGCGAGGAGATCGTTTCGCGCGATTTCGTAATAAAAGAAAAACCGGCGGCGATAATAAATATCGTGGACGCCACGAACATCGAACGAAACCTGTATCTGACGATGCAGCTGCTCGAGATGAACGTGCCGATGGTCGTTGCGCTCAATTTCATGGACGAGCTGACCGCTAACGGCGGAAGCGTCGATATAAACGGAATGGAAGCGATGCTCGGCGTGCCGGTCGTGCCGATCTCCGCGGCGAAAAACTCCGGCGTCGACGAGCTCGTCAGCCACGCCGTACATATAGCGAAATACCGCGAAAGACCGCTCCGTCAGGACTTCTGCGGAGAGGACGAGAACGGCGGCGCCGTCCACCGCTGTCTGCACGCGATAACGCACCTGATACAGGACCACGCCGAAGAGGCGGGGATCCCGGTCCGTTTCGCCGCAGGCAAGCTCGTTGAGGCGGACAAGCTCGTCATGTCCGAGTTGGGGTTAGACGAGAACGAAAAAGACGCGCTCGAGCATATAGTCGTACAGATGGAAAAGGAGCGCGGACTCGACAGGTTCGCCGCGATGGCCGATATGCGCTTCGCGTTCATCCGCCGCGTGTGCGCCGTGTGCGTGAAAAAGCCGGGGCAGAGCAAGGAACGGAAGAGAAGCGAAAAGATAGATAAGATCCTGACCGGGAAATACACGGCGATCCCCGCGTTTATCTTAATAATGGGTCTCGTGTTTTTCCTGACGTTCAACGTCGTGGGCGCGGCGCTGCAGAATCTGCTCGACCTCGGGATAACGGCGCTTTCCGGCGTCGTCGACCGTGCGCTGACCGCGGCAAACGTCAACGCGGCGCTGCACAGCCTCGTTATAGAAGGCATCTTCGGAGGCGTGGGCTCGGTGCTCAGCTTCCTGCCGATCATCGTCACGCTGTTCTTCTTCTTGTCTATGCTTGAGGACAGCGGATACATCGCCCGCGTCGCGTTCGTCATGGACAAGCTGCTGCGCCGCATCGGTCTGTCGGGACGCAGTATCGTGCCGATGCTGATCGGTTTCGGCTGCACCGTTCCCGCCGTTATGTCGACGCGGACGCTGCCGAGCGAACGCGACAGAAAAATGACGATACTGCTTACGCCGTTCATGTCGTGCTCGGCAAAAGTGCCGATCTACGCGTTCTTCGTGCAGGCTTTCTTCCCGAAATACGCGGCGCTGATGATGATCGGGCTTTATCTGCTCGGCATAGCGCTCGGAGTGCTCGCGGCGTTCCTGTATAAAAAGACGGTGTTCCGCGGTGAGGCGGTGCCGTTCGTAATGGAGCTGCCCGATTACCGCGTACCGGGATTCGTCAACGTTGTGAAACTATTGTGGGAAAAAGCGAAGGACTTTTTACAGCGCGCGTTCTCGGTGATTTTGATCGCGACGATCGTCGTCTGGTTCCTCAAATGCTTCGACTTCCGATTCAATATGGTGTCAGATCCGTCGCAGAGCATCCTCGCGGTGATCTCCGGCTGGATAACGCCGGTCATGAAGCCCGTCGGCCTCGGCGACTGGAGGATCTGCACGTCACTGGTAAGCGGATTCATCGCGAAGGAGAGCGTCGTTTCCGCTATAGAGCTGCTGTTCCCGTCCGGCGTCGCCGGCTCGGTGTCGTCGCTTTCCGCGCTCTGCCTGCTCGTTTTCTCGCTGATCTACACGCCGTGCGTCGCGGCGATCGCCTCCATCAGGCGCGAGATGGGAGTGAAATGGTCGCTTATAGTGGTGCTCGTTCAGTGCGCGGCGGCGTGGGTCGTGACGCTGATAGTACACCTGATATTCTCGTTGATTCTGGTATAGATCATGAACCCTGTTGAGATCATTGTTATTGCGGCGGTCGCCGCGGTCATCGCGTTCGCGGTGTTCCTCATAATACGCCGCAGGCGGCGCGGATGCGGCTGCGGCTGTGAAGGCTGTACCCTCGACTGCAATAAAAGAAAAAGCGAAAAGAAATAAAAAAGCGGGAGCGGCAGCTCCCGTTTTTATGTTGTGATCACGTTATTATCTTATAGATAAGCGGAGTTTCAGCGGGCTTTTCGTCGCCGTATCTGACCGCCTCGTTCATGGCGGCGAGCGCCGACGGGATCCGTCTGACGTCACACGTGTGAAGCCGCGCGACGACCTCGCCTTCCCTTACCGTGTCACCCGGCTTTTTTAGCAGGACGATACCGGCCGACGGGTCGATACTGTCTTCCTTTGACGCGCGTCCCGCCCCGAGGATCATCGCCGCGTCGCCGACGCGCTGTGCGTCGATCCCGGTGATGAAACCGTCGCGCGGCGAGGCAAAGGGATATATGACGGAAGCGGAGGGAAGCAGCTCGAAATCCTCCAGACTTTCCGCGTCGCCGCCCTGCGCGGCGACCCATTCCTTCATCTTCTCAAACGCCGAGCCGTCGTCTATCGCGCCCTTTACCAGCGTTTCCGCCTCTGTTACGTCTATGTGTCTGACGAGCGAGATCATCCGCGACGCGAGCGTCACGCAGACCTCGTACAGATCGTCCCTCTGTTTTCCCTTAAGCACGTTCACGGCTTCTTTTATCTCGAGGGCGTTTCCGATGTTGGATCCGAGCGGCGTCTCCATGCTCGAAAGCACAGCCGCGACGCTGCGCCCGCAGCCCTTGCCGATATCGACCATGTTCTTTGCGAGGATCTCCGCGTCCTGCGGCGTTTTCATGAAAGCGCCGCTGCCGTACTTGACGTCGAGCACTATGTTGTGCGATCCCGCGGCGAGCTTTTTGCTCATTATGCTCGATGTTATAAGCGGTATGGAGTCGACCGTCGCCGTGACGTCGCGCAGAGCGTACAGCTTCTTGTCGGCGGGCGTCAGATTGCCGCTCTGACCGATGACGGCGACGCCGATGCGCTCCGCCTGACAGAGGAATTCTTCCTCGGATAGCGTAGTCCTGTAGCCCGGTATCGCTTCGAGTTTGTCGACGGTGCCGCCCGTGTGACCGAGCCCGCGGCCGGACATCTTCGTGACCTTGCCGCCGAGCGCGGCGACGACCGGCGCGACGATCAGTGTGGTCTTATCGCCAACGCCGCCGGTCGAATGCTTGTCGACCGACAGATCGCCGAAGCGCGACAGATCGAGCATATCGCCCGATTCAGCCATACATTTCGTCAGCGTGACGGTCTCTTCCGCGTCCATACCGCGGAAATATATCGCCATGCACAGCGCGGACGCCTGATAATCCGGTATCCCGCCTTTCGTATAACCGTCAACAAAGAATCTGATCTGTTCGTCAGACAGTTTTCCGCCGTTTCTTTTATGAAGTATGACGTCGTACATCCTCATTGTATCACCTCATTTTATATAGGACGGCGTGAAAGAGCGGGGAAGCAGTTCGCCGAGCGTCGAGCGCTCGAACGTGCTTTTGCTCTTCATCAGAAGCACCGGCATATCGGGGTCGCAGAATTCGCTCAGCACCTGACGGCATACGCCGCAGGGCGGGAAAACTCCGCCCGGTTTGCCGTCCTTACCGCCGCAGACGGCGAGCATGCGAAACTGCCGCCTTCCCTCGCTTATTGCCTTGAATATCGCCGTGCGCTCCGCGCAGACCGTCGGTGTAAAGGACGAATTCTCAATGTTGCAGCCGGAAAAGACCGTGCCGTCGGAGCAGAGTACCGCGGCGCCGACCTTGTATCCCGAATACGGCGAATATGATCTGCCCATCGCGTCGTATGCGGCGCGGCACAGGGCTTTTTCTTCCGCAGTCGGTTTCAGAATGCTTTTCATAAAGCTCTCGCCCTCTCCGCGGTAGCCGCTGCCGAGATATTCGGCGATGCTCGCCGCGATATCGCAGAAGCCGCGGCGCGTGCCGAGGTTGACCGGTTTGATATTCTTTCCGTATACGATCAGCGGCACGTATTCGCGCGTGTGGTCAGTGTGCGTGTCGCCGGGGTCGCAGCCGTGATCGGCGGTGATCATCAGCACGTCGCCGTCGCGCATTTTTGCGGTGAACGACGGCAGCCACGCGTCGAACTCGGCAAACGCCGCGGCGTAGCCGTCGACGTCCTGCCTGTGTCCGTAAAGCGAGTCGAAATCGACGAGGTTAGTGAAGCACAACCCTTCGAAATCGCGGTCGAGCGCTTCGAGCGTCAGCTTCATACCCTCGGTGTTGCCGTGCGTGGCGACCTTGTCGGTCACGCCCGATCCGGCGAAAATATCGTTTATCTTTCCGATCGCGTATACCGTCTTTCCGTCTTCCTTCAGCGCGTCAAGCAGCGTTTTCCGCGGCGGCAGAAGAGAAAAGTCGCGGCGGTTCGTCGTGCGGGTGAAATTACCCGGTTCGCCGATAAAAGGTCTGGCTATGACTCTGCCGACGGCGTGCTTACCGGTGAGTATCCGGCGCGCGACGCGGCAGTATTCGTACAGTTTTTCGAGCGGCACGGTTTCTTCGTGCGCGGCGATCTGGAACACACTGTCGGCGGAGGTGTAGACGATCAGATCGCCCGTTCTCATATGCTCCTCGCCGTATATCTTTATGACTTCCGTGCCTGAAAACGGCTTGTTGCAGAGCACGCCGCGCCCGGTCTGTTTTTTGAATTCCTCGATGATCTCGTCCGGAAATCCGTCCGGATATGTCGGCATGGGCGACTGCGACACAATTCCCGCGATCTCCCAGTGACCTATCGTCGTATCCTTGCCGGCTGAGCGCTCGCGCAGACGGCAGACGGCGGCGGCCGGGCGGGCTGAGGAGGGCATGTAATCCTGCCCGTCTATGTTGAATACGCCGAGTTTTTGCATATTATCGCTGCGGAATTTTTCGCTTTGACTGATGCGCTTCAGCGTATTGCAGTCGTGATCGCCGAACAGCGCGGCGTCCGGCTCCTCGCCGACGCCGCAGGAGTCGAGGACTATAAGAAATACACGCTTCATACTCAGACGTCCAGCTTCTTCGCGGTCTTAAGCGCCAGCTCCATCATCTCGGTAAACGAATTCTGCCTTTCCTCGGAGCTCGTCGACTCGCCCGTGATAAGATGGTCTGAGATCGTGCAGATCGCGAGCGCGTTCTTTCCGGCGCGCGCGGCGTTCATGTACAGCCCCGCGGCCTCCATCTCGACCGCCATGACGCCCATCTTGCGCCACGAAACCTCGGACAGATATCCGTTCGGGACGTCCGCCATGTCGTTGTAGAAGGTGTCGGAGGAGAGCAGATTGCCGACGTGATATCTCACGCCCATCCCGTCCGCGATATCGGCGCAGGTCTTGAGCATCTTGTAACTGCAGATCGCGGCGAAATCGCCGGGAAGATGATACTGATGCGCAAAGTTTGAGTTGGTGCACGCGCCCATTCCCATAACTATGTCGCGTACGCGGATGTTTTCGTTCATGGCGCCGGCGGAACCGATGCGCATGATGTTTTCAACGCCGAAAAAGTTGTACAGCTCGTATGAATAGATGCCGATCGACGGTATGCCCATGCCACTCGCCATGACGGATACGCGGGTGCCCTCGTATTCGCCGGTGTAACCCTGTATGCCGCGCACGTTGTTCACGAGACGGGCGTTTTCAAGAAACGTCTCCGCAATGAATTTTGCGCGCAGCGGGTCGCCGGGCATAAGCACGGTCCTTGCGAAATCGGCGGGAGTCGCCGCTATGTGGGGGGTGGGGAAATTAGCCATTTTCTGATCCTCCTTATTTGTTTTCAAGCGCTTTCGCGAGCTTGACAATGCGGCTCGTGCCGAGCCTGTCCGCGCCGAGATTTATGAAATCCTCGGCGTCTTCTATCGAACTGATGCCGCCCGCGGCCTTGATCTTAAGGTGCGGCGCGCAGTGTTTTTTCATAAGCGCCACGTCCTCTTTCGTCGCGCCGCCAACAGAGAAGCCGGTGGACGTCTTGATGTATTCGGCGCCGGATTCTGACACTATGCGGCACATGTTTATCTTTTCCGCCTCGGTCAGCAGGCATGTCTCGATTATGACCTTCAAAAGCTTTCCGCCGCACGCCGCCTTGACGCCTTTTATCTCGTCGAGCACGAGATCGTATCTGCCGTCCTTGACCCAGCCGATGTTGATGACCATGTCGACCTCGTCGGCGCCGTTCTTTACGGCGTCGGACGCCATGAAGAATTTCGCCTGCGCGGTGTCGTAGCCGTTCGGAAAGCCGATGACGGTGCAGATCGCGAGCCTGTCGCCGACGTACTGCTTCGCCTGCTTTACGTAGCTTGCCGGTATGCAGACCGATGCGGTGCGGTATTTCATCCCGTCGTCGCAGATCGCCTTGATCTGATCCCACGTCGCCGTCTGCGCAAGCAGCGTGTGATCGCATTTTGAAAGTATCGCCTGAAGCTCCATAATGGTATTCTCCTGTTCGTCTTTTTTATAATTATATCATATCGTCTAATGGATTTCAATATAAAATCGCAAAAATTTTGCCGGACGGCGGCAATTTGCCTTGACAAAACGCGCCGCCGTGGTATAATGAAGAAAAAAGGAGGATCCGGATATGAGCGTTGACAAGATCAGATATCCCGGACTGTCTGAGAGAGTCAGAGACATGGAGAGCCAGACCGAATGCGGCTGGTTCGACGACCCGAGAAAAGAGAACGGCTTCATCGACCTTCGCCCGTTCGCCGACGATAAAACGGTGCTTAAAAATCCGCATAAAGGCTGGTTCTGGCACTTTATCGACAACGGTTTCCGCCACGGTTTTTACAGAGACAGAACGAAACCCGGCGATCACGTCGAGTATTTCCCCGGAATGAACCATCTTTATCTGCGCTTCGACTGGTCGGACGCGGAGAAGACGGAGGGAGTATACGACTTCGGCTTCCTTGATAAAATAATGGACGAGTGGTCGCAGTACGGATACCGCTTCTCGCTGCGCGTCGTCTGCTACGAATCGTCGAAGGATATGAGCTTCGCCACGCCGGAATACGTGTTCCTGAACGGCGCCAAATGCTACGATATATCGGAGCACAGCGGACTGCAGCCGGATTACGACGATCCGTATTTTCTGCAGCGGCTCGAAGCATTCATGGCTGTGCTCGGCAAAAAATACGACCGGGACGACCGGGTCGAGTTCATAGACGTCGGCACGTACGGCACGTGGGGAGAGGGACACACCGTCGAGGGCGACGGCGTCATATATCCCGTGGAAACGGTGAAGCGCCACGTCGATCTGCATCTCGAATACTTCCCGCATAAGTTCGTGATATTGAACGACGACCATATAGTCGGCAGGATCGTGCACGGAAACGAATGCCAGGAAATGCTCGATTACGCGTACGAACGCGGCCTCGGACTGCAGGACGACTCAATCTGCTGCGACTATTATTCCGTCGTCAACGGCTACGATACGATGCGCGCGACGTGGGCTTTCCGCAAGCTCGCCGATAACGCGCCGTCGGTCATCGAGTTCGCTCATTACGGATATATCCATCCGACGTACGAGGACTTTTACAGAAACGGCCTGACGATAGTCGAGTGCCTCAAAAACTCAAAGGCGACGTACGCCGGTTTCCACGGATATCCAGATATATTCTATAAATCCGATAAATGGCTCGCCGAATACTGCGCGAACCGCTTGGGCTACTGGTATTTCGTCGACAGCGCGGTCGTGCCGGAGCTGACGGCGACGACGCATAACGTTGTATACGTCACAATGAAGAACGAAGGCTGGGCGCGCGCGTATAACGATTATAAGATAAAGTTCACCGTAAGATCCGGTGATGAGACGGTCAAAGTCGTCGATACAGGAGTGAGCGTCACGTGCCTCGATACAGGGGAGTCCGAGAGATTCGCCGTAAAACTCGACCTGACGGGCATACCCGACGGAGAATACGATATCTGCCTCGGCGTGTACGAGAACGAAACGCCGATAAAGCTTGCGCTGAAGGAAGAGATCAGACGCGGAGGCGATTACCTGATCGCGCGCCGCAGGATCAGAGGCGTATAACGGCAGCCGGATATAAAACCGGCCGGGATCACGTACCCGGCCGGTTTCTTGCGCCGCCTTGAAAATGCGGATGAATAAAATAACTCCGTACTTCCAAATACCTGCCGTTAAAATGAAAAAAACTCCGAAAACCCTCTTGATTTTTTTGAAAAAATGTGTTATACTATCAAGGTCACACGGAGAGGTATCGAAGAGGGGAGAACGCCGAGCGCCGCCGGGGGCGGATGAAGCGAGGCGAGTGAGTGGAGCGGTCAAAGACCGCGACAGGACATAACGGGGCGCCCCGTTCGATATAACAAATTAAATAGTATTAGAGCTCTATTTGAGATTTTATATATGGAGAGGTATCGAAGAGGTCATAACGGGGCTGACTCGAAAGCGGCTCGGTTTCGTCACTCGGTACAGCGTGAAAGCTCCGGTTTTCTCGCAAAAGCTCCGTTTTCCTGCGGTTTTCGCGACTTTGGTTTGCAGGAAAAAGAAAAGGCGCCTTACAGTTGCCTATCAAAGTTCGCACAAAAATCAAATACGGAGAGGTATCGAAGAGGTCAT